>JBQCEX010000496.1:0-2047 GCA_051959855.1 Flavipsychrobacter sp.
GTTAATGCCGCAGCTATCAACTATTACGGCTATTCCAGCGAAGAGTTTCTCCGCATGACTATCCAGGATATTCGCCCCAAAGAGGATATTGCTACGCAGGTAGAGGTAGTGAAAATGCCCGTGCTCAACAGTTTCTACGATAGCAGCCGCCGCAGGCACATGAAGAAAAATGGCGAGATTTTTTACACACAGGTTTATTCGCATGCTACCCACTTTGCAGGCAAAGCTGCCCGTGTCATGCTTGCTATGGATATCAATAACAGGGTACTCATTGAGCAGCGCAACCAGGAGCTCAACCAAATGGTGCGCGAACATAAGGATAAGCTCGATGACATCCTTTCTTCTGTAACTGAAGTAATATGGTCTTGCGATGCTAAAACACGCAACACTACCTATATCAATGATGCTTGCCAGGAGGTGTACGGCTATATGCCTGATGAGTTACTCAATAACACAAAAATTTTATCAGACATTGTTCATCCTGACGATCGCTATCTGGTAGAGAATGCGTTTAAGAATATAGCTAAGAATCGCAAAGCTGTTTTCGAATACAGGGTTTACCACAAAGACGGCAGTCTTAAATATATCATTAATCAGGCCATTTATAAAGAGGGCAGGGGCGGCCAGCCTGCCGTCATCAATGGCATCGCGGTAGATATCACTAGGCTCAAAGCCATGGAGGAAGCGCTTACTACCAACCGCAATGAAATGCAGATAATGCTGGAGAGTATTACTGACGGTTTCTTTGCGGTCAACACACGCTGGGATTTTACCTACGTCAATAAGGAAACAGAAAAATTGTTTAGTCGTGGTCGTCACGAGTTGCTTGGTACAAATCTGTGGGAACACATACCCAATGCTGCGGACTTGCAATTCTACAATGAGCTGCACAGGGCTATTGAACAACAGGTAAGTGTTCACTTTGAAGAATATGTGCCTGCTATTGAAAAATGGCTTTCTGTCAATGCCTATCCGGCTAAAGATGGCCTCGCCGTCTATTTCCGCGATGTAACTGAAGAAAAAGACCAGCTGCTGCGTATAGAATCGCAAAACAAAGTGCTACGCGACATTGCCTGGATACAATCGCACAAGGTACGTGGCCCGGTTGCCAATATCCTCGGTCTGGCTCAGTTGTTTAATTACAACAACCCCGCTGATCCTATTAATAAGGAGATATTAGATGGTCTGCGCGTTTCTACCAATGAGCTCGACGAGATAATAAAAGAAGTGGTGGATAAAACGAATATCACCATTACCGCTTAAGTTTCCTTACGGTTTTATGTAAATATCAGGTGTGGTCAGGTGATTACTGCTATGCTGTGCCCTGTCCTTAATGTACACATCATAGTGTAGCGTATCCCCGTTCGGATGGTCAGGACGCGGCAATAAGTTGGCAGCTAATAGTTTTATGGTACAGGTGCCTTCCAGGCCTTTGTTAGGGTCTTCTATACGTGTGTCAATAGATGGGAAGAATAAGCCCTGCACGCTGCCATCGCGGCTGTCGGTCAGGTATATATCATAATTAGTACCGTTGGGGTCATTGCCCAGGTCCGCATCGCCATCCTGCAAATGGAAGAATATAAACACCGTATCTTCACTCGATCCGGCTTTTATAGTATTAGGATGCAGGCTTAATGAGCTAATGTTTGGTATATTTGACAGGTCATTTTTATGACAGGACGAAAAAATAACCACAAGTAGCACCATTAAGGCTATATAGCGTATCATATCTACCAAAGTTAATAAAAGTGTTTCACAATTTTTCTCTAATAAACAGCAGTTACCTGCATACTATTAACGCTCAAAACTTTGACGATATTGCACTTGCAGCCTTTCATTATCAGTACCGTAATAATGTCCTCTATCGCAGCTTTACAGATGCCTTGCATATAGCTCCTGCAGCGGTAACGGCTATTGAGCAGATACCTTTTTTGCCTATACCGTTCTTTAAAACCTACCAGGTAAAGACCGGCGATTGGGCTGCTCATTCCATGATATTCGAGAGCAGCGGTACAACTGGCGATATTCCCAGCCGTCATTATATATA
>JBQCEX010000497.1:0-4499 GCA_051959855.1 Flavipsychrobacter sp.
TGTATTTGACAGTCAAAATATACACATACCAAATATACCGGTGTAAATGGAAGATTTTTCATACGTGATGAGCTCTCATCCGGCTTACATTGAGTCGTTGTACAACGATTACCTGAAAGACTCAACAAGCGTTGACCCTGAATTAAAAAAATTCTTCGAAGGCTTTGATTTTGCTATTACACGCAATGCTAACGGACAAACCGTAGTAGGCGCCACCAGCGCACCTGTGAGCAATGAGCAACTGGCTAAAGAATTTGCTGTGCTACAGCTGATACGTGCGTACCGCAAACGCGGGCACCTGATAGCTACGACAAACCCAATACGTCCGCGTAAGAACCGCCATGCGCAACTGGACCTGCAGTATTTCGGACTGTCTGAAGCTGACCTGAATACTGAGTTCTATGCAGGATCGATGATTGGCCTGGGTAAAGCTAAGCTGGCTGATATAGTGGCACGCCTGAAAAAATTCTATACTGGGAATATAGGTATTGAGTTCACCTACATTAACAATACTGAGAAGTGCCATTGGGTGCAGGACCATTTTGAAGAGATGATGGACAAGGCGCTTTCTATAGAAGAAAGAAGGCGTGTGCTGGAAAAGATAAATGAAGGGGTAATCTTCGAGAAATTCCTGAATACGAAATTTATTGGTCAAAAGCGCTTTGGTCTGGAAGGTGGCGAAAGCACCATACCTGCATTGGACGCTATAATAAATGATGCGGCTGAAAGCGGTGTAAAGGAAGTGGCCATAGCTATGGCACACAGAGGCCGCCTGAATATACTGGCTAACATACTGAGAAAGACCTACGAACAGATATTTTCTGAGTTTGAAGGCAATATGCCTGCAGATATGACCATGGGCAGCGGTGACGTGAAATACCATCTTGGGTTTCATTCGAACCTGAAAACACCTAATGGCAAAGACATTAATGTGCAGGTAGTGCCTAACCCGTCGCACCTGGAAGTGGTAGACCCTGTGGTGGAAGGTTTCTCACGTGCAAAGGCGGATATACTGTATAACAACAAGTATGACAACGTACTGCCTATATTGATACATGGTGATGCTGCGGTAGCGGGGCAAGGTGTGATATATGAACTGCTGCAGATGAGCAAGCTTGAAGGTTACTACACAGGCGGCACCATACACTACGTAATAAACAACCAGATAGGCTTTACTACAGATTTTGATGATGCACGTTCAGCAGACTATTGTACCAGTCTTGCATCTATGGTGCAGGCACCTGTGCTGCATGTGAATGGTGATGACCCCGAAGCAGTAGTGAAGTGCGCTAAGCTGGCTGTGGCTTACCGCCAGAAGTATAATGAAGATATCTTCATTGATATGGTGTGCTATCGCCTGCATGGACACAATGAAGGTGATGAACCGAAATTTACTCAACCGCAATTGTATTCGCTGATTGGCAAGCACCCTAATCCGCGCGAAGTATATACACAGTACCTACTGAATAATGGTGAAGCTGATGCGCAGAACCTGGCTAAGGAAATGGAGAAACGCTTTTGGGATGACCTGCAGCAAAGACTGGATGAGGTGAAGCAAAAGCCATTACCCTACACTTACCAGAAACCGGAACAATGGTGGCAGGAATTGCGTACCTCCAAGCATGAAGATTTTGAAAAATCGCCAGCAACTAACATCAAAAAAGAAGATTTCAAACGCCTGTTCGCAGGGCTGATGAAATGGCCTGAAGGATTTAGTCCGCTGAAGAAGATAGAAAAGCTACTGCAGGACAAAGTAAAGCTGTTTGATGCTGAAAGCAAAGTGGACTGGGCAACCGGTGAACTGCTGGCCTATGCAAGCCTGCTGACAGAAAACCATGATGTGCGACTGAGTGGTGAGGATGTAAAACGTGGCACCTTCTCACACCGTCATGCGGTGATCTATGATGAGAAGACTAATGCCAGCTACAACCGTTTATCTAAACTGCAAGACAAACAAGGTATTTTCCATATTTACAACTCATTACTGAGTGAATATGCGGTGATGGGCTTTGAATATGGCTATGCCATGGCAAACCCTAATAACCTGGTACTGTGGGAAGCGCAGTATGGCGACTTTGCCAACGGCGCCCAGATAGTAATAGACCAGTACATAAGCAGTGGTGAACAGAAATGGGCTTATATGAACGGCCTGGTATTGTTGCTGCCACATGGCTATGAAGGCGGCGGACCGGACCACTCAAGCGCAAGACTGGAACGCTTTCTGCAGATGTGTGCAGAAGACAATATGGTGGTTACCAATATCACTACTGCCGCTAACTTTTTTCATGGATTGCGCCGCCAACTGGCATGGCCATTCAGGAAGCCGCTGATCAACTTCTCTCCAAAGGCGAACCTGCGTCATGCACGATCTTATTCGGCAATGGAAGAATTTACAGCAGATAATGCGTGTTTCCAGGAAGTGCTGGATGATCCATTTATTAAGACAGCCAGCAAGGTAAAACGCGTGTTACTGTGCTCTGGTAAAATGTATTTTGACCTGAGTGAAAAACAGATAGCTGATAATAGGAGCGATATTGCGATTGTTCGTTTGGAACAGATATATCCACTACCTGTAAATCAATTGAACACATTGCGTGAAAAATATAAGAAGGCAGAATGGATATGGGTGCAGGAAGAGCCAATAAATATGGGCGCTGCATCATTCCTGAAAATGAATATGCCTGATTTTGAATTTAAAGATATGATATGCAGAGCCGCAAGTGCAGCTACCTCTACAGGTTTTGCCAAAATGCACAATATTGAACAGCAAAGCCTACTGGAAAAGGCATTTGCATAACACATAGTATTGCAACTAAATAGCGAAGCACAGATGTGCTTCGCTATTTTACTTAATAAGCTATTGTGGCACAATTATTTAGTTCTCACTAATACTTACTAAAAAACAAGTAGAACAGTAGATTGTTATTATTATTTTTGTTTCTACACAGTATAAAATATTTATGGAAGACCTGAAAGTAACGCTCAAACAACAAATTATTGACTCACTGAACCTGCAGGGCATGAAACCTGAGGATATAGATGATAATGCACCGTTGTTTGGGGAAGGCCTTGGACTGGATAGCATTGACTCACTGGAACTAATGGTATTGCTGGAACGCAACTATGGCATTAAAATAGAAGATGCGCGTGAAGGCCGTAAGATATTAACATCAGTACAGTCGATGGCCGATTATATACAAGAGCATAAAAAAGCTAGCTAAGCGCAGGAATGTCTGAAAAAATCGTTGTTACATCCATTGGTATTGTTTCCGCTCTTGGGCAGGGGAAGGCAGCGCATGTTCATGCATTCAGGAATGAAGAAAGCGGGCTGCGCTACCCTAAGCATCTGCAAACCAAATATGCAGACGAATTTGTGTTGGGCGAAGTAAGGATGAGCAATGATGAACTATCTGAGTTAGTAGGTTTACCAACAGGAGACAATGGCTATACACGCACTACCCTGCTGGCATTAGCTGCTGTACAGGACATAGTAAATGACGTAGGCATAGACCTGCTGCACAAAGAGCCAACAGCATTTATCAATGCCAATACCGTAGGCGGCATGTGTTCCGTGGAGAATATGTATATGGAGTTCATAGCTCCGGTAGCACCGGAGGCATACCTAAAATATATAGACACCCTTGATTGTGCTGAAAGCACCCAGCGTGTAGCAGAATATTTCGGATTTAATGCATTCTCATCTACCATCAGCACCGCATGTTCATCATCGGCCAATGCATTTATTTTTGGAGCAAGGCTGATAAAGGCAGGCGTTGTAAAGAGGGCCATTTGCGGCGGATGTGATGCATTGAGTCGCTTTACGCTAAACGGATTTCATTCGCTGAAGAACGTAGATAAAAACCCTTCTAAGCCATTTGACCAAAACCGACTGGGGCTAAACCTGGGTGAAGGAGCCGGATATGTGCTGCTGGAAACAGAATCCTCAGCCAAGGAAAGAGGCGCAACTATTATTGCCGAATTGAGCGGCTACTATAATAGTAATGACGCGTACCACCCAACCGCCCCATCGCCTGATGGTGCAGGAGCCTACCGTACCATGCAAAAAGCTATGGAAATGGCAGGTGTAACGACTACCGATATTAGCTATATAAATGCGCATGGCACAGCTACACAAAGCAATGACAGCGCAGAAGGCAAAGCCATAGAGACACTATTTGGCGAAAATACTCCTCATTTCAGCTCTACCAAGCCATTTGTAGGTCATACGCTTGCTGCAGCAGGTGCGCTGGAAGCCATCTTCTGTATGTATGCAATGGAAGAGCAAATGATACTGCCCAACCTGAATTTTGAAACACGCATGGAGGAGTTAAAAATAACGCCTGCCACATCTATAATAGAAAACGTAGCCATAAAACATGTATTGAGCAATTCTTTCGGGTTTGGCGGTAATAATGTTTCTTTGGTGTTCAGCAAACCATGAAGCAAATCCTTTACATAAAGTCGGCCTGCACCATTTCGCCACAGCACACTTTTGAGCC
>JBQCEX010000498.1:0-4990 GCA_051959855.1 Flavipsychrobacter sp.
ATGGGGGCAGGAGGTGTTCAATGCAACAGATAATAGTGGCTGGGATGGTACATGGAAGAATGTTCCACAGGATATGGGCACCTTTGAGTATCTTATTCGTGTAGCGTTCCCTGACGGATTTATTGAAACATTCAAGGGAAACGTAACGCTGGTAAGATAAATGATGACCTAGGATAAAATGATGAAGGGAGGCTATAGCCTCCCTTCACTTTATGGATAATTTATTTAAGCAGCTTTATCTACCTCTATCATGCGTACCAGCATACGCTTGGCAATAGGAAGCAACGTTTCATTCAGTGGTACAACCAGCGATGATTCTACACTATATACGGCAGGGTTGGGCAGTGTACGGATCGTGCGTATGATATCGAGCTTTACATGCTCAAATGTATTGGTCAGATTTTTCTGCCAGCTATCTAAATACTCTATTTTTATGCCTTTATAACGGGCTGACTGATGCTCGAACAATGTGATGGTATAAGAATAGGCCCGTATCTCGGCATACTGTCCATAGCGCAGCAGCATATAACCTTCTTTGTTGTACAGGGGCATGATGCCGACCGGCTCGATATGTAGTTTCTTTTCTATGAAGTCATATATCTCTGCGCCATTGTTAATAGTGCTTTTCATTTCTTCCAGCGCATATTGGGTAATGCGTTCCAGCTCTTCCATCATTTCATCATCGGCCAGCAGCTTTTCATATACTAGCTCTAGTTTGGGGAGATTGATCTGTCCTAACTGCTTAGGGAATTGATCTTGCAACAACTTTTTATTCTCTTTGAATGCCAGCAGATTGTTATAATGAAATATAATATCAGACAGCTGCGGGTAGAGCTTAGTTTCTGTAAAGTATTTATTGATTTCCTGCAGGTAAGAGAGCAGCCGATATTTTTGAAGTTCAAAATCTACATAATCGTCCATGAACCATGTTTCGCTTAGTGTCATAGCTTTCGATCTTTGTTATAAATATAACAAATCAAAAGCAATGCCACAAGTAGTTGTATTACTGTTATTTATTTAATTACAACGAGGTATAAATAGTCGGATTTTTGAATGAAATACTTACCTTCCTCAGTTTTGAATCTGTAAAACCCCTGTATGCGGTAGTTGCCTACATCTTTAATATCGTACAGTGTAAAAATGGGCAAGTAAAATGAATAGATCTTTCGTGGACGTAAGATCATAATGCTATCTATAGTATTGTCGTAATCTACCGGCTGATAATTATAGGGCTCGTATTGTGTTTTATTAATAGCGCGATCAATAGTGAAGTAGATATTGCAGGCTGAGTCTTTAGGATACCCGAGCTTTGCGTAAAAGTCGAATAGGAGATCTGCATTACCACAGTTCTCCATTTGAAAATGTAAAACGAAATACTGCTTGTCCTTCAGGTTAATCAATTTGCTTTTGCTGTAGATCTTTACCTTAAGGCAGTTAGTATATAAAGGCAGCGCATACAATGCTAATGGAAAAAGCACTGTGAACAATAGAGTAGTAAATTTAAGATTGCCTAATTTCATACATGTGTAGCAAATATATTACTCAATGATTTACCATGAAGTAATTTATTTCTCGTAGCAATAAACAAGAGACTTTATGTGTAAAGCACCTGGCATTCGGGGCAGTAAAATGTGCGCCTGTTTGTTAGTCCCAAATGTTCCTTTTTAACAGGTATATGATCACGAGGACAGATCTTCTTATTGTAAACCAGCCAATGTTTCTTTAACTCGTATACTCTTTTCCATTTCAGAAAGTCGAAACTGTAGTTTCTTGCTTCATTCACCAATTCAGTCAGCTTTTTGGGTGGCAAGGCGCCGACTGTGCTTAATGGATGTGCATGGATGCGGAACAGCACTTCGTTTTTTATGATATTGCCTACGCCGGCAAAGATATCCTGATCCAGCAGTACGTCGCATACCAGGCGCTCTGGATGCTTTTTTAATTTCTTTTTGACCGCTGCTGCTGTCCAGCTATCAGATAGTACATCAGCTGCCCAGTCATACACTTCATCCGGGTCTTCTTCCAATATTTTTACAGAGCAGGTATAAAAATTTATTTCGCCATCGGCAAAGGTCAAGCGTAGTCGTGGTTCGGTATCTTTACGCTCGTTCACTCTGTAACTGCCAAACATCATCAGGTGTATGCGAACTGTAAACTTTTTAAAACAAATAAGAAAATGCTTTCCCCATGTTTTAAAGTCAATTATTTTTTGACCGGTAAGTCTGCTGATGTCTACTTTAGTATTGCCTGTAGCAGCAAGCACCTTTTTGCCTTTAAATGGCTGCAAGGTTTCTTTTAAGATCAGTATTGATGGTCCTTCAGGCATACAGCATTGCCTGTAAATAAATTATACCATCATAGTTTGAATCTTAATCTTAATCAATAGGTACAATGCCCATTTTTATGGCACACATTGCCAGGCCTACGCGGCTGCTTACATTCAGCTTATTAAAGAGATTGTCGCGATAACCGGCAACGCTTCTTTCGGTTATACTCATTTTATCAGCTATCTGGGTGTAGGTGAGATCACTGGCGCATAATTTCAGCAGCTCTAGTTCCCTCTCTGAGAATTTTGGTATTACGTCTGTTTCCTGCATTATCCTTATGAACTTGCGCGCCATGACGTCGGAATGATAAACACCATTTTCATGTATAGATAATAATGCCTTTCGCAGCTCGCTTGGGTTCGAGTTTTTTGATAAGAAGCCATCGGCACCATTGCGTATCATTTTTATAAAACAATATTCATCGTTGAGCATGGTCAGTACCAACACTTTCATCTTAGGCCATTGCTTTTTTATTTCTGCAAGGGTGTCATAGCCATTCAGCTCAGGCATATTTATATCTATGATGCAAATGTTGGGAAGCTTTGAAGCATTGGTTAAACGATATATAAGGTCTTTGCCATGCTTTGCTTCAATGGTTACTGCAAATTCGTCCCATGATGAAATGATCTCTATTACCCCTTTACGAAATATTTCATGGTCATCAGCTATCGCTAACACTATAGGCATCCATATTGGCATTTACATTGTTAATGGTTAATGTTATTGTACTTCCTTTCTGCGCTTCTGATTGAATGTTTAGGTCGCCACCCAGAAATTTTGCCCGCTGAAACATATTTAACAGACCCAACCCATTCATATCGTACAGCTTATCCTTGCTAAAGCCAATACCATTATCAGATATACGCATTTCAAAGCTATTCGGTTCAAAAATAAGAAGGATATTTATTATTGATGCCTTGGCATGCTTTAGAATATTGTGGGTCGCTTCCTGGGCTATTCGGTATATCATCAGCTCTTTCTCTGCCTGCAAGGATTGGTTATCTCCTTGTACGTCTATATTGCAAGATATGTTTCTAGATAGCCGGATGTATTCCAGCTCCTTCCTTATTACATCCACCAGGCCAAGTCGCTCTACAAAGTTGTTGTTCATTGAGTGACTTATATTGCGCAGGTCGGTTATTGCGCGTTCTACCAGTCCATTTGTTTTTTCTACTACCTGTTTATGTTTGTCAGTTGCAGCATTTTCGGCTATAAGATACATGTTCATTTGCACCAGGCTCAGCAATTGTCCCACATTATCATGTATATCTTTTGATATCTGGTTCATAGTGCGTTCCTGTTCTTCAAGCTTGGTCCGCAGGATTTCATTTTGGTAGTCAAATATGAGTCTTTGCTTCTCCAGATGATAAGCGTTTTGCTTGTTTTTCTGCACAATAAGGTATGCGATGAGAAAAAACGCAAAAAGCACTAGTAGCAAAGTTCCTGCGACAAATAAGGGGATTATATGATTATCTGCTGACACTATTTTGCATTTTAGGATATAAAAAAAAGATGCTGCCTATTCCTCCATATGTAATAACATTTACCACCCAGATACAAAAGCTTATGACAGGGATATATTGACTAAAATTTTTTCCTATTACATTATAAAGTCCCCAGCTTAAATATGTTATGCACCAAAAAAATAAGAAAATTGATATCAACCAAAAATGTGAATACCGATATAGCTTTAATTCATCATGTTTTAATAATAGGCGGAAAAATGCAAACAAACACATCCCAATTATTAAAAAGCCTTCCAGAAAAAGAAAATATGAGTTTAAAACGTTTATATGTTCAAGAAAAATAATGTCCAGTATTCCCAACCCTACTCCAAAAATCCCTATATAAAGGCCAAGCTTTCTTTTTTTGAATGTGTCGATAACATTATTAAAATACCAGCAAGTAATTGAAAATTCTACCAAGCTATAAATATTGTATATGGGGATGTTAGTATGAAACTTTTTTGCTGTATACCATGCAATACTTTCATTTAGTATTTCGGTGAAAAGTAAAAGGCAAATAATCTTTCCGGCCTTATCTAAAATCGAAAAATTATATAACCCAATTCCGAGTGTCAGCAAAAACAATGGTATTGCAACATAGTATTGGTAGTCCCCATTCATATTTTATTGTAAAAAGTTACTTCCTGCACTTCCAGATGGACAATTGTATGGGCAAGGTTTCATGTGATCTAATACCATGTTTTGATTAGCGTAAATATAATTATTGTTTGCATCAAAACCCGCAACAATTATAGTTACAGCCCCTGTTTGATATCCTGCATTTATACCATAGCCGCCTGCATTAATGTAGGCAAGTGTATGTGCAAACATCAATTTTACACTGGTAATTTTACCCTTACTTGTATCATTAAGATATTTCCTTAAAGAATCAGCGTCTACAATAAAACATTTTATGTCAGTGTCATTTTGCTGATAATTAATACTGGTTAGATAACTCTGTATCATTTTATTGGCTGAATCCTTTGTAATAAACCTCGATCCTCCGCCATCAGTAGGTAAATCTAATGATCGCACAGAAATATTAGGCTTTACAGTTGGTGTATTATTTGCAGTAGGCGCCGCCGGGTTTTTTTTAGTACATGCAATTATACTCAAGCAAATAATTACGGATGCGTATAAAATATCTTTTTTCATTTT
>JBQCEX010000499.1:0-2252 GCA_051959855.1 Flavipsychrobacter sp.
AAATAAAAAGACACATATAGTACCTCGTATTAATGCATGATAGGTGTCTGGAGAGTAAAGAACTGAGATTTATATATATCAAAAAAAAGATTTCCTTATCCCAAACCTTTTTCTGATATTTGCTATACTTACGATGGGTTAGTAAGTACAGTCCTTTCCCGACTTACGTATTGTGAGTCGGGATTTTTTATGCCTTTCTTGTCCGTTCGCTTAAATAACTATCTACTGTTCCAAATAAGAAATCAGGATACTCACTGCTAAATTTAGCCTTTATAAAACCGCCAATTAATGGTCGAGCTGCAGGCTGATTTAAGGATGGAGTATCTGTTGGAATAAGATCATATTGTGAGCCAGGGAAATACTCTAATACTCTTAAGGCCAATTCGACACGATTCATAAAATCAGAGCCACCAATATGATAAATACCTGCCTTGTTATCGCGCAGCAAAACAAACATAGCCCTTGCTATATCCCATGCATTAGTAGGTGATGCAAACTGATCGTATGGCAATTTCAATGTGAGCTTCTGATTGTTGACACATTGATCTATAATACGTGCTACAAAGTTCTTTCCTCTTTCTTCATTGCCATAAACGTTAGTAACACGTAGTACTAAAGAGTTAGGTATTTCCTTTAGTACTGCTTGCTCTGCCTCCAGCTTGTGGCGGCCATATATACTTATAGGATTAACGAGTGCATCTTCTTTATAGGGGCCATTCTTGCCGTCAAACACATAATCGGTAGAAATATAGACCATGCGCGCGTTACATTGTTTAGCAAGTGCAATTAGATTGATTGTGCTCTGCACGGTCTTCTGATAGCTTTCTTCTTCATGTGTTTCACAGTAGTCAACATGCGTCAGTGCGCCGCAGTGTACTATTACATCCGGTTGCCAGGCAGCTACATCATAGTTGTCAAGATGAGACGGTTCAAGTGTGTTGTAAAAAACTGTATCGTCAGTAGCATAAGAGAAATAGGAACCCTTTACTTCCCATCCCATTTCGCTAAAATGTTTTTTGCAGTTACTGCCTACAAGGCCTGATGCGCCTACTATAAAAACTTTCATGCTGTAAAAATAATGGCTAAAAATATAAAAGCCACCCGCAATGAAGGGATGGCTTTTTAGTATGTTGATGATATTATGCAAGTTGTGCAATCTTTGGCATTTCCTGCGGATAAAGCTTTTTGTCCAGCTTTTCGCGCAGTGCGCTGAATGCTTCCAGTGTAAGATCCACATCTTCATCAGTATGTGCAGCAGTAGGTATGATGCGCAGCATAATCTGGCCCTTAGGTATAACAGGGTATACTACTACAGAGCAGAAGATGTTGTAGTTCTCACGCATGTCATGAATCAGCTGAGTAGCATCAAACAAACCACCGCTCATGAATACAGGTGTAACAGGCGTATTGGTAGTGCCAATGTTAAAGCCTCTTTCTTTCAGGCCATTTTGCAACCTGCGTACATTATGCCACAGTTTTTCTTTCAATTCAGGTTTAGTGCGCAATAGCTCCAGGCGTTTCAGGTTGCCTACTACAAATGCCATTGGTAATGATTTTGCATATACCTGTGAGCGCATGTTATAACGCAGATAAGTCAGTATCTTTTTATCAGCAGCAAGGAAGCCGCCAATGCTGGCCATAGATTTTGCGAAGGTTGAGAAGTAAACATCTATGTCGTCCATACAGTTCTGTTCCTCACCTACGCCGGCACCGGTTTTGCCCATAGTGCCAAAACCATGCGCATCATCTACAAATAAACGGAACTCATATTTTTCTTTCAGAGCAGCTATTTCCTTGATCTTGCCCATATTGCCCGACATGCCAAATACACCTTCTGTGATCACCAGGATACCACCACCTGTCTTCTTGGCCATTTCGGTAGCGCGCTGTAGTTGTTTATCGCAGTCTTCTACGTTGTTGTGTTTGTAAACATAACGATGACTTGGTATGAGACGAAGACCATCTATAATACATGCGTGAGATTCAGCATCATACACTACTACATCGTGACGGCTGCAAAGACTATCTATTGCGGATACCATGCCCTGGTAGCCATAGTTGAATAACATAGCATCTTCTTTGCCAACGAAAGAAGCAAGATTGCGTTCCAGCTCTTCATGCTTTTCAGAGTTACCACTCATCATACGTGCACCCATTGGTGATGCCAGTCCATACTTCGCAGCAGCTTCTGCATCAGCTTTGCGCACCTCAGGATGATTAGCAAGACCGAGATAATTGTTCAGGCTCCATAC
>JBQCEX010000500.1:0-2423 GCA_051959855.1 Flavipsychrobacter sp.
AATGAGCCAACGAGTAAAATACAGAATAGCTAAAAGTACAGGATTTAAAGCGCTTACTATTACACTGGCGGCTGCCTGTGTTGTGCCATTGCTTTTCATACTGGGTTATATATTCAAGCAAGGTATCACTAAAATAAACTGGCATTTTCTTACCAATATTCCTAAGCCGGTTGGGGAAGCTGGTGGTGGTATTGCCAATGCCCTGGTAGGTAGCATCATTATTATATTAGTAGCGTCTCTTATTGCAATACCTATAGGCATACTGTGTGGCATATACCTTAGCGAGAACAGGAAGAGCAAGCTGGCATACTGGGCAAGCCTTTCGGTAGATGTACTGCAGGGCATACCCTCAATAGTTATAGGTATCGTTGCTTACTTCTGGCTGGTAAAACCATTTGGTGGTTTTTCTGCTTTATCTGGTAGCGTAGCATTGTCTATTATGATGCTGCCCATAGTAGTGCGCTCAACCGAAGAAACACTGAAACTATTACCTGACTCGCTTAAGGAAGCTGCCTACGCATTAGGTATGCCTTTTCACAGGGTAATATTAAAGGTAATTGTTCCCTGCGGTTTCAGTGGCATACTCTCCGGTGTTATGCTGTCCGTGGCACGTATAGCAGGGGAAACCGCTCCGTTATTATTTACTGCATTCGGTAATCCATATCTTAGTACCAAGATCACTAAGCCAATGCAGAGCTTGCCTCTTATTATATTTAACTACGCTACCAGCCCCTACAATGATTGGCACGACCTGGCATGGGGTGCCTCGCTGATATTGCTGGTATGGGTACTATTATTAAACATATTTACAAAGTTGATCTCTAAGAGATGGAAAGTACAATTGTAAGGACAAAGAATTTCAATGCATATTTTGGCGCTAATCATGTGGTGAAAAATGTAAACATTGAGATCCCTAAAAATAATGTGATAGCCGTGATGGGCCCTTCCGGCTGTGGTAAAACAACTTTTCTGCGCTGCATCAACCGTATGCACGAGCTGATACCTGGCGCTACCTGTGAAGGCGAAATGAAACTGCATAGCGAAGATATTTATGACATGCACCCCATTTTCGTACGTCTGAAAATAGGTATGGTATTCCAGCGCCCTAATCCATTCCCTAACTTGAGCATTTACGACAATGTAATAGCAGGCTACAAGCTGAATGGTATTAAAATAGCTAAAGGTGAAAAGGACAGGATAGTTGAGCAGTCACTTACCCGTGCTGCCCTGTGGAAAGAAGTAAAGGATTCATTGCACAAGAAAGGTACCTTTCTATCAGGTGGCCAGCAACAGCGCTTGTGCATAGCACGCGCTATTGCTATGGAGCCTGAAGTACTGCTGTTGGACGAACCAACATCAGCCCTTGATCCTATCTCTACAGCAAGCGTAGAAGAATTACTGCATGAACTGAAAGATAAATACACACTGATAATAGTGACGCACAACATGCAGCAGGCTGCGCGCGTTAGTGATAAAACAGCGTTCTTCTATATGGGTGAGCTGGTAGAATATGACGAGACTAAGCAAATGTTTACCAACCCTTCAGACCAACGCACACAAAATTATATAACAGGTCGCTTCAGCTAAGCGACAATAAAAATATACTGGCATAATGACACAGTTAGAAAACGAAATAGCCGCACTTAAAACCGAAGTTGTAAATATGTGGATACTTGTTCAGAGTCAGCTGAACAAGGCAAAGGAAGCAATGATGAACTTCGACAAAGACCTGGCACGTGAAGTGGTAATGAAAGAGAAGCGCGTGAATGCATATGAGCTAAAAATAGATCGCGACTGCGAAAATATATTTGCACTTTATTGCCCCGTGGCCGTGGACCTGCGCTTTCTGCTGGCCGTACTAAAGATCAATAACAACCTGGAGCGTATAGGTGACATAGCTGAGGGAATAGCCAAGTACGTAATAGAAACGCCGGTGAACTTTGAAACAAAGCTGTTGGAAACAACACAGGTATTGCGCATGTACCAGGAAGGGGTGAATATACTGATGGATACCCGCATAGCCTTTGAAAAGGAAGATACACAGCTGGCCCGCAGCATCTTTAAAAGAGATGAAGTGCTGGACCAGATAAACCGCGAAGCCAACACCAACATTGCTGCGCTGATAAAGGAAGACATGAACGGAATTAATGAAGCGCTGTATATTCTGTCTATTATACGCAAGCTGGAACGTGTAGGCGACCAAAGCAAGAATATAGCCGAAGAAATAATTTTCTACGTAGAAGCAAAGGTGCTGAAGCATCAGGAATCTTCGCTTAAATAATATCTTTTCCTGTTATGGGGCAAAGGTGTGCATTTAGATTGTGTGTTGCCGCCCGCGACTCCCATAACAGGAAAAAATCTTATAATGCCGGACTCTATATCCGGCATTTATTTTTAGACTACCTTATAATACTTATCGGCAC
>JBQCEX010000501.1:0-19859 GCA_051959855.1 Flavipsychrobacter sp.
CTTGTCATAGGGCAAAGCAGGCAATGGGTCCTGATCAAACAAATCTTCTTTTAGGGTTTTAATAATGTCATCCCCTGCTTTATAAATAATATTTTTAATTAGCTCGTACGGCTCATTCCTTTCCAGTGCATCAACTAAAGCGGGAAACGCATGGTCACCGGGACCATTCACTACAAAATCAATATAGCCGGAATTAAGGATAACCTTATAGTGACTTGCAGGAAAGTAGCCACCCCATATCATATAGACATCAGGATACTTTTCTTTAATGGCTTTTGCAAAGGGAACGGCCTGCTTTACCTGCGGGCCAGGCATTACGGTAAACCCAACATATTTATACTCACCTGTCTCCAGGTATTCCATCATTTTTGACAGCGGATCCGCATCTCTGTTTCCATCCACTATGGTCCACTCATACTTGCCATTTATAGAGGCAGCAATGCTTAATATGGAATTAGGTATTCTATGTTTAGCCACTGCGCTAAGCGGGTTGAAAAACAGTACCTTATTCATTTACAGATGAATTTATAGCTCATAGTAAAAATAGCCATTAGCCTTGCCAAAGCATATTTAATAGTACTGAAACGGTAAATAAGGCTACCACACCCTAAAAAACAGGTACAAATCCACTATTCCAGCTGTTTATACCCAGTCTTAAGATATTCAAAAAAATGAATGTGACAAATCGGAGTTTCATCGGCTTTTATACTTTTAGAATTTACCACTTTGCCAATCATCAGTACATGACTACCAATTGCTTTGCTGTTAACTATTTCTACTTCTTTATACGATGTTGAAAAACCAGGGACTGGAAAATTATATAGTTCGCTTTTAGTAAGCTCAAATGGCATGTCTTCTTTTTCCGGCGGGGCACTGCTGTGGTGTTTACCCAAATAGTATATATCCTGTAATTTTGCAGCGTCTGTGCTACAAACAACAAGCTTTCGCGATCTCAGAATTTTCTCCAACGTGATATTTGTCGTACGAAGCCCAAAGAAGTACAAATTACCCTGGTTATAATAGTGCCTGAAATCCATTGGGAATAGATTATAATACCCATCTTCTTCATAGGAGATGATTACAACTTCTCTGGGATATGAATATAATGCCGCATATATATTTCCCTCTTTCTGTGTCAACTTTTTCTCACGTAAAAAATGTCGCATAAGAAGGTACTGCCGAATATTATTTATCTGGTAGTTTCTGACTTCTTCTATTTCGTATATAAATATGTAGGTTTCATTCTCTTTTATACTATCCTTCAAAGTGAGTTGTAGCTCAGCTGCTATTTTGTTCTTATGTCCAACTGTAATCTCAATGTCAGTTAAAGCAATATCATGTTGCTCTTTCGGCAAAAAGATCGCTATGCAAAATGGCCTTTCGCAAATAACAGAGTGATTTGCTGTTATGTCAAACTTTTCCCCATCGTGATGTAAAAAAACACGCTCTTCTATTTCTATATTGCGCACTCTGATGGCCGGATATTTTCTGGGATTAGAATAACCTAAAAGTAATTTTCTGAATAGCTTATTCATTTCTTTCTAAAAATTATTACTGCAAAATTTGAGTTAGCAACAGGTCTATAATCAATAAGTTCAAAATGCTTCGCTGATGCAGATTTATATTGTTTTTTGGTATGCAGATAAGTAATATGGGCTACTCCTTTCTGGTTATTTGCAATCCCAATGGATCGGTTTAACATTGACTTCAGTGCAATCTTCAATGAATAATTTTTTAGCAGGCTTTTCAGATCTGCATTAAGCACCGCAGCAATTATATAACCGTCACTTGTGCAAACTAAGTCCAGCTTTTCAAAAAGCTTATCTATATTTCTAATACAATTAAATACAGCAAAGTTGGCCATTACACCATTAACCTTGCCGTTAAAAGGCATACAATCCTGGTCCCACTTATTGAAATCAATATTGCCTCTTACAAATATAATATTATCCCGTCCTTCTGAGATTTTATAAGCCTCAGCGCTCATGTTCATTGATGGCTCAATGAAAATTACCTGGCTATAATACTCGCTTAGCCATAGCAAGTCAAGTCCTGTACCGCCGCCAAAATCAAGCACGCTACCTGCTTGAACATAATTGCTGAAATATTGCCGTACAGCCCATCTTACATTATCATCTGATGCCGACATGCGACTATTGTAATCCGCAGCATGCAGATCATAAAAAGAAATTACCGGGAGAATATTTTTTAATTCAGCCATAGTGCTTAACAGTCCAATAGCCTTTTCCGACTTTAGTAATTAAACTAAAATAACTATTACTCCTCTGAATCCTATAAACAGTACTCCGAAACGGTAAATAAGTTAACCAGCAAGCCAAAAACAGGTATAAATCAAATTTAGGGTGTAGCGTAAAGTTCCATTACACGATGTGCAATTTCATTCATCGTATAAGTCTGCGCACGCTTATCATTTTGAATCTCATTAGCTAATAACATCTCTGTTTGCTGCAACATCGCTTCCTCGCTTTTCACTGCATACCAGTTCTTTATATTCTCTTTCATAGGCTGGCAAAAACTAATAACGCGAGCTCTGGCTCTTATTGCCTCAAGGCATACTGTACTGAAACCTTCATAAGATGAAGGGTGCAACAATATCTTTGCTCGTTCCATTAGCTTGATAGCTTCTTTATGTGGCAACTCACCCGTCAACCTGACATTTTCATTTAAACCTGCTCCTGCAATTTGTTTTCGTAGCTTCCCTTCCTCTATTCCCTTCCCGCAAATCACTGCTTTAATTTCAGGGTAGCGAGGCTTAAGCGCTGCAATAATTTCAATCAACAAATCATACCGTTTCAAAGGGATTAATGATCCCACTCCTAAAATATCAATATCTCGTATTGCAGGTTCATCAGAAAACAATGATTCATCTATGGCATTAGGCACTACATAAGCAGGCCTTACACCATAATTATGCACGAACTCCTCAGCTATAAAATCGGAAATAGCTATTAAATTATCTGGCTTTAGCCTCATGAATTTCACAAATGGATTTCCTGCTCTGGCATCTTGCCCCAAAAGCCATATGAAATGCGTTAAACCGTGCATTGCAGCAAAACGCTTAGCCACCATTGCATATTCTGTACACCAAAAACTCAGTAGTCCTGTAATATCATATTGCTTATTAAGCATCCTCAATACCCGCCATATCTTCACCCATAACTTCATATGATTTAGCCATCCTTTCCTGCTATCATTAAAGCTTATAATTTCAACTCCATTCCAGTTATAGCGTTTCTCTATAAAAGGGTACTGAAATGCAAGGACAACTATCTTCAATTCCGGGTAGGCAGCCTTGAGGGCTTTTACAAACAGTTGTTGTGTCGGCAAACAAGTTGTGTCATCTTCGTCCTTTGGAAAACCAGGACTTAGTATGATCAATGTTTTTTGTCGTTCCTGCATACTGTTATATAATAGGGAATTCCGTTTCCGGATTATACTTTCTTATTTCCTGTATTAAGCCAGGCAAATCGCCTAACACGTATTTATCCGAACCATTTATTGATACCTTATAAAATTGCCGGGCTTTAGCTTCATCCATACCTAATTGCTCTTTAACTGAAGTATCAAAAAGCTTTATCTCTCCATTATATATCACCAGGAGTATATCTTCAGGGCTTAATGAATAGAATGTATCCATATCATCATTTTCTTTCCTCCTTGCTATCACCAGGTCTGCGTCATACCCTACCTCGAGCTTTCCTTTATTTTTTATTCCCCATACTCCTGCATTAGTTGTCAATGAAGCAAACAACTCAGTATCATCCAGAGCCCCTTCTGCTCTTGCAAGCCGTAGCTGCTCCCATATATTCCAGTTTGCAGATAGAGTAGAATCTGTTCCGAAAAGAATAGTAGTATTATTTTTAAGTCGTGTTATATCTGCGGTTCTCCCTACCAGGAAATAATTTGAATCAGGACACCACACTAGTGCCTCAAACGCCCTTGCTTGCTGCTCATTCATTGCTACCCCATGTATCCCAATTAATTTCCTCCTCAACAAATTCCATTTTATCAGGGTATTTATTTCATTGCTGGCTGCCTCGTCCGTCCCTTCACCTATATGTATGGCGAAAGGCCAATCTTTCCTGAATGGCTTCAGCAATCTTCGCTTCCAATGCGGCTCCAGCTGTATCGAATGCAGCGAGTAACAATCTTGAAAAACATGTATCAGATCATTTTCCACCTCCAGCGTTGCACCGTGATTTACCACAGTTGTTACACCACACAGCAAGTTCTTATATACACCCCATTTTATCCGTAATGGCTTAGGTATTTTCAGCACTTTATCAATTTCTGCCTTGTTTGCCTGTTGTATATCATGGCTCCATTCAACGTAGTTCTTATATACCCTGTTACCTAAGCGCGGGAACAAATTGAAATCAAGATGATCATGTGAATTAATAAGCCCGGGGAATACAATCACATCATTAAAATGGATAGTCACCCCATCGGACATTTCAGCATCAGGCTGAATTTTTCCATCAGCAATGCTTATATCAATGACTTTATTATCAGTAATACTATAGAGATTTCGCAGAATCATTTTTTCCTGATATGCATGCCATATATTATCGGGCAACCTTTATATTTCTCATATATATGCAATGCATTCTTCTGCTCATACCAATGCTTCATAGATTCATCAATGGCACGTTCAGTAAAGCTTACGATCTCCCAGCCCAGCTCTGCAGCTATCACCTTTATTTGGGCTATGGTATGTACATAACTTTTCACAGCTATCAGTTTACCCTCGTGTACAAACGTACGGTCTCCACCTCTTGCAAGATTTTCCGGATGATAATCCGTCAGCAGGATATTTCCGCCGGCCTTTAGTACATTATTCCATTCTTTCAAAGCATCTGTTATATACTCGATATGCGCTATAGCCAGTGTTGAAACTATTACATCACAACTATCAATTCCGTTAAGCTTATTATCCATAAGCTTATGGGTAATTGCCTGCGGGTATTTTTCTTTCAGCTTGTCAAGCATTCCCTCAGACACATCGTAGCCAATCAGCAATTTAGGTTGTGCTGCAAATATCTTCTGCCAATGTCTGCCGGTACCACAGCCTACATCGGCCACAACTTTATCCTTAAACGATATAGCTGACATCAAACTGGAAAACAGCTCTTCATCCAGCGCCAGCATCAGGTTGTCCGGCTGCGCATCATATTGCTGCGCCCATATATCGTATGCCGCAGCAGGCGCTGTTTCTTTTCGCTGCCCCCTCAGATATCGGGATAATTTATTTTTTATGCTGTTGAGCATTGATATTCAATTATCCCAAATCTAACTGTTTAATTACTAATAAAATTCACTTACCATTAAAATGTTCTGTTCACTCCTATTACATACCTTATAGCACTATACCGGGGATCTCCGTATGGCGCTCTGTTGATGAACAGGGGTACGTCTAGTCTCAGGGTTAGTGGTTTAGCCTTTTCAAATACGCCCCAGTTCTTTATAGTTAATGCCAACCCAAGGCCCGCATCTACTCTTATATCGCTCCACATGCCATATACAGGTTGTGTGTTCCAGTAGTCCGGTAAATTATACTTGCTCAACTCCATTACACCCGCATCGGCAAATCCATACACGTCTGCATGCAACCAATTGCGGGTAAACTTCGGATGCAACGGCAAATAATTGGCCACATCAATCTCTACGCTTGCTGACGCGCCGCTTCTGCCTTTATAGGCCACATAGCTCTTACCACTGCGCTCATCAGCTGCAAAATAGCCTGCGTACGCACGAAGGTTAAGTCCTTCACCTTCCTGGAAGTGGTTAACATCATATCTGGATATACCCTGCCAGTCATCAGGCACAAAGCCCACGCTACGTGTATATTTATCTTCCATCAGCCCTTCCGGATTGGCGCCTGCCAGGAACAAAGCACTTTCATACGGTATATTATTACCTATACCATATCGTCCAAACACACGAGTACGTATCCCAAGCTTGCCCAGGTAGTTATAATTCACCGCTTCCAGCTGGCCGTAAGCATAGTTAAATGCATTTGTCCCGTTACCTGTAAACATGGGTGCCCTCAAACTTAAAGTATAGGAGCCATTACCGGTAAAGTAATTATAGTGGTGTATCCATGCTGCATTAATCGATGAGTTAGGATGCGCCATAGTGCTGCTCCATTCTTGCGGATATATCAGGTAGTCAAAATCCTGCGGCATCTGCCGCCACATCGTTAACCCGTATAGCTGCACAGTATTTTTACTGTTGATTATTTGGTTAAAGCCTGCCCTGTGATAATTCAGCCCGTCCAATACTCTGCTGTTTATTTGCAGTTGCAACTTCGGATAGTTACGTGTTATTGGCGACAAATAGTTGAAGGTATAGTTTACCGGTATATAGTTGGCATACTGCCCCTCACCGCTCGGTGATTTATATTTACTCAACTGTAGCAGGTGAGTATTAAACCACACAGTGGCATCAGTTTTATAAAGGGTGCTCAAATAGTCACCTTCAAAATGCACACCTGCCTTTATACCATCTACCGAATTCCACCATAGGTCAGGGCGTATATACAGGCGATAATGCCTTCTGTCCGAATTAGGTATTAGGCCACCATCAAATTTTGAATATATCCCTCGTGGGTTCAGACTGAAGCCATGCTTTTTATAGTTGTCCACCATATCTCTGTCTGCCAGCCGGTAGCTAGTATCTATACGCACACTTTTTATTCCCGTAGGTATCTGTACATGAGCATCGTAAGTAGGCATAAACTTGCCCCAGCCATACCATTTAGGTAGTACGGTTGCTTCTGTTTTCTTTTGGTCCCAGCTATTGGGTATATAGAAACTATACTTTTTACCATCCTTTGCTGTCACCGTCATATCTATGGGCATCTGCATTTCGCCTGTTCTGCGCAGGCGCACGTCAAAGCTGTCTTTACCCGGTATCTTTTTTATGTTAGCTATACCATAGTCTAGTTGCTTTGTTGTTTCAAACCATTCGTCAAAAAACCAGTTAAGGTCCACATGTGTAAAATTGATAACTGAATTTCTGAAGTCTTCAAAGTATGGATGCGCAAATGACCATTGCGCAAAGTAATGTTTCATGGTTGCCTCGAAAAGGCTGTCTCCCAGCACATATTGCAGGTTGTACAGCATAGATGCTGTTTTAAAATAAACCTCCCTGTATCCACCGCCATGGTTCAGCGCATTATTAAAGTCATCCGACCATGTGTTCAGCGGCACTTCGTCCTGGTTTAGCGCATCATAGGTGTAGGGGGTAAGCACGTTTCTATCCATAGCATTTACAGGCTCCATAAAATGCCTGCGATATTTACTCCTCGGCATGCCCATCACTTGGTTCTCACCATCTATCTTCTGCAGGCCCAATGAAGTCAGGAATTGGGTAAACCCTTCATCCATGGCAGCCCTATATGTCTCATTGCTACCCACCATACCATAAAACCAGTTGTGTCCTATTTCATGCACCAGCAGGCTCCGGTAGCCCGGCTCACTGCCGCCATCCAGAGTCAGCATTGGGTACTCCATACCGTCACGCGCATCCGCAGCTACCATTTTAGGGTATTGGTACATGCCTATACCTTCAGAGAATGTTTTTATGATTTTGGCTACATAGTCTGCCGCATTTTGCCAGCCCGCGGCATGTGGCTCCTGCACCAGCGCCACGCATTCTATACCGTTCCAGTAGGTAGTGCCTATTCGGTAAGTTGGGTCTGCGGTAAAAGCAAAATCGTGTACGTTATTTGCATAGTATTCCCATATTTTGCGTTGACCTTTCACATAGGGAATAATGGTTGATGGCGGCTCATTCCATTTCTTGTGGGCAAAGTTCTTTATGTCCAGTTTTTTACGTAATGTATCTGGCAGCACATCTTTAGCATTACTCAGCATACCAGTAGCCTCTACTATATAGTTGGATGGAAAGTTCAGTGTCACGTCGTAAGAACCAAAGTCACCATAAAACTCTTTGTTCAGGTGCTGGTAGGTATCCCAGCCAAACTTGTGATCATACACGCATATTTTAGGAAACCACTGCGTACCATTGTAATGTTTAAAGCCCCAGGCATCATACATCTGCATACGTCGGCGCGTGCTTCCATTGTCAAAGTAGGTTCTGAATTGCATGGCAAATACTACTTTATGTCCCGGATATAATGGTTTTGCCAGGTGTACCTTTGCCACCGTATTATCTATTTCTATGGGCACCCATACATTGTCTGCTGTCAGGTCATCAAGTTCTATCCCCTGTCCGGCCTTCTCATAATGCCCCAGTTTGGGTTTTACCTTGTTTAGCTTTTCCAGGTCGTGCAGGTGAGAGCCCTTTATGAAAGCGTTCTGAAACAAGTGGAAGTAAACAAAATATAGTGTATCCGGTGAGTTATTCCAGTATGTCAATAGCTCTGAACCTTTTATCACGTTCCGCTCTTCATCCAGTTCTCCGGTCAGCACATAATCTACATCCTGCTGCCAATAGCCGGTATAAGGCTTCTTATTCTGCCAGTACAATGGATTATTACTATTTCTGAAGTAATTATCTTTCAATTGAGCAAAAGCCGGCAGGCTGGCTGTCAGCATGCAGATAAGCGGCAATAATTTTTTCATGCGGCTAAATTAGACATCCGGCTTAAAAAATTCAGGTTGCACTGCAAATAACTGTACACCATTGCAGTTTTGACAAATTCAGTTAATCAGAAATATTCATTATATGTTATAAATATTGCAGCTATCAGTTTACAGTCTTATTTTCGTTAACTTTATTTGTATAATGTTGTGATGTTTGAAAAATATTTGCCGGCATCACACATACTTAAATTTTATAAACAAAATGAAAAGAACTTTACTCGGTTTCCTTATTTTTTCTGTTATTGTTAGCATGGTTTCCTGTCAAAAAGATTCAGTAACACCTGCTGACCCAAGTAAGGTTACCATCAATGTTTCGTCACCTGATGTTTCTCACGTTTTTCACAATGGTGAAACAATGCATATCGTGGCTGACGTTACTTATATTACCAATCTTGTTGGTTATGATCTTTATCTTACAAATAGAAACACCGGTGATACTCTTTATCATGCTGGTAAAGATGAAAATAAAGATCAGTTTACTATTACTCAGGACTGGGTTGACACCTGTACAGTAACCACACATCTGCAACTGACCATCTTTGCAAGAATTAATACCTACGGTGCTGCTGCCACTAAATTATTTTACCTGGAGGCACAACCATAATTTATTCATTTTAAACTAATAAACCATGCGTACAGCAATTATCACAGCTACTGTTCTTAGTGCACTGACTTTGGGCATTTTAAGTTGCACTAAATCTAGCAATGACCACGCCGGCAAGGGGGGTAGCGCAACACTTACAGTTCAGTTGGAACACCATGCTATTGCAAAAAACCTGCAAAATGGCGTTGTATATATAAAGTATGATGCTAAAGACGTTCCTGCAAACGGCATCTATGACGATTCAGCTAAATGCACCGGCGTCGACACTATGCAAACTGCTGTTTTTACAGGTCTTAAGAATGGCAACTATTTCCTGTATGCCAATGGTCTTGATACATCTATTTACAAACCTGTAAAAGGTGGTGGCGCTTATACTATCACACAACAGGCACCCCAAACTTATATCCTTGCTGTAAGCGAAGACTAATAGCACAAATCTTATTGTGTAATCCGCTGCATCGTAATTGCAGCGGATTATTTATTTATTGACTCAGGCACTTTTTTTGCAGATACATACTTCAGGGTTACTTTTACAAAAAATCATCATCATGACTTTACAAGTAGGACAACAGGCTCCTGACTTTAGCCTAATGAGCAATGAAAAGAAAGAGATCAGACTAAGTGATCAAAAAGGCAAGAATATAGTGCTGTTATTTTTCCCATTAGCATTCACAAGCGTTTGCACGGCCGAGCTATGCTCTGTTCGCGACAATATCGCTATGTATAATGATCTGAATGCCCAGGTCTATGGCATTTCTGTAGACTCCTTGTACACGCTCAATAAGTTTAAGGAAGAGCAGCAGCTTAATTTTCCATTACTGAGTGATTTCAACAAAGAAGCCTCTGATGCCTATGGCGCGCTGTACGACACCTTCGCACATGGGTGGAAAGGAGTTTCAAAACGCTCTGCGTTCGTGATAGACAAAGAAGGCGTTATACGCTATGCCGAAGTACTGGAAAATGCCGGTGAGGTACCTAACTTTGACAAAATAAGAGAAACCCTCGAATCACTTAACAAAACTGTAACCATTTAAATATAGTCTATGAAAAAATTATTTACGCTTGCTATTATCGCTGCAACTTTTACCGCCAATGCACAAAGCATCTATGGCGATATGGAAACCTGGCGCACATATACTGCCGGTCCAGGCTCTACAACCATTATGAACCCTAAAGGCTGGTTCAGCATCGACTCATTGCTTTTTACAGTTGGCCCCGTGGTAGATTTCGGAGGCACGTTTAACCATCAACTGTTCCAGAGTACAGATGTGCATGGCGGCACTTATTCAGCAAAAATTGTTAGTCGTACGCAAGGCGCCGGCGGTGCATTAGGCACATTTGGCATTGCACCAGGCGTACTTACTAATTCCCAACCTGAGTTTAACTCAGCAAAATTCAGCTCAGGCGATCCCTATGCAGCACTTTATTATGTTGGCGGTTTGTCCACCACTACACGCTATAAAACACTGACTGCATGGATCAAATATATACCTCAAGGTATTGATAATGGCTCTATTGTAGTAGAACATCTTATCCCTGGCGCTGGTTCAGGAGGCAACGACTCTTTAGTTGGCTGGGGCTATGTCACCATATCTGCTCCTATTACTTCATGGACAAGAGTCAATGTTGATATTGATTATACATCTCCTGCCACAGCTACGCAAATGCGCATTTTCTTTTATAGCAGTGATCCTTATGGAGCTGGCAACTATTCAGACAGTAGCACCATGTATGTAGACGATGTTGCGCTGAGCACTACAGGCGTTACAGATTTATCTTCGGCTAACGATGTTGTGAATGTTTATCCTAATCCAAGTACAGGGAACATCTATCTCCATAGTTTTACTGGCGAACAGCTCTCATGGACCGCCTTCAATCTTAATGGCCAGATGATTGCAAACAAAACTTTTACAGGAAGAGAGTCGGTAAACCTTTCCAATATCGCGGGTGGCATGTACTTTTATAACATCACCGATAAAAATGGACAAATAATACAGCGCGGTAAATTTACCATTGCGAAATAAGATTCCGTATTATACAGAAAAAGGGAGCGTCACGCTCCCTTTTTATTTTTTAGCTGTTCTTTCTTTATATAGCATTTGCACCAGCCCATCTGCAAGGCCCACCTTCGGCACGTATATTTCATCCGCATCCGCCCAGCGCATAATAGCTATAAATACCTGCAATGCAGGCACTATAACATCCGCACGATCATCCCTGAAATGATACAAATGTTTACGGTCTTCTATACTGGTGTAGCTCAATTCTTTATAATAATCCTTTAGCAGATCCAGTGGCAGCGGCTTACCTTCCTTACGCTTTGAAATGGAGAATATTTTGTTGATATTACCCCCACTACCAATTGCTTCTATTGGCTGATAGTCTTTTACGTGCGTCTTTATGTACCATTTCATATGGTCCCATTGCTCGTCACCTACTTTATTATGCAACAAACGTATAGTACCTATATTAAAAGACTCTTTGAAAATGATCTGATTCTTAGCAAATAAGGTCACTTCGGTACTGCCACCGCCTACATCTATATACAGGTAAGACTTATTATAGCTCAGGTTTTCAGCTATATGGGTTTCATAAATAATATTGGCCTCTTCCTGCCCGCTTATTATTTCTATATCCAGGCCCGTTTGTTTTTTTACTTCCTGCAGTATCTCTGTCGAGTTAGTAGCATCGCGCATTGCAGAGGTAGCACATACTCGCCAGGCTTCTACAGCATAAATATTCATCAGGTGCCTGTAAGCCTTCAGGGTTTCAATTAGCTTCTTTTTCTTTTCTTCCGAAATGTATCCTTTATCAAATACATCAAAACCTAATCGCAGGGGAATACGCAGCAGGTTGAGCTTGGTATAGTCAACCGTTCCGTCTTTATAAACTGAAGTTTCAGAGATCAGCAGACGGGCAGCATTAGAGCCTATATCTATTGCAGCAAGAATCAATTCTTATAGCGTTTATTGCGCAAATATTGATAAATAGCAACCTGCGACCTCATCGGTGTTTTGCCAGGTTGGTGAACATAAGCATTGCTTTGTTCATTATCTAATATACGCCCTTTCACGCTTTCTGCAAGCTGAATATTTAGAATATCAATTAATTCTTTTTGAATTTCCGTATCGTATATAGGGCATGCTGTTTCCACACGATGGTCCAGGTTGCGCACCATCCAGTCGGCTGATGAGATAAACACTTTAGGCTTACCCGCATTATGAAAAATAAACACCCTCGCATGTTCCAGGTATTCATCTATAATGCTGATCGCCTTCATATGATTTTTAAATGACTTCTGCTCCGTGTATGCACAGCATATACCACGTATCACCATTTTCACTTCCACCCCTGCCTGCGCAGCTTCATACAGTTTGGTTATCAGCGCAGCATCTACCAGGCTATTTAGCTTTATAACTATTGACGCAGGCTTTTTTGCCTTCGCGGTTTTTATTTCCTTGTTTATCAATGTCATAAAATACCTCCGCATATTTATAGGCGACACTGGCAGTGTTTTGCATGCCTTAAGTGTCTCCAGCTTATGCGGTGTAGTTTCAACAAAATCAAACACTCTGTTTATATCAGCTATGATCGTTTTATTAGTGGTCAGCAGGCAATGGTCGCCATAATACTGTGCGGTATTCTCATTAAAATTACCTGTAGACAAAAATGCATACTGCTTAGTACGGTTAAACTCACGCTTCTTTATCACACACAGTTTGGCATGTACCTTCATACTAGGCAGCCCGAAGAACACCCGCACGCCTTCTTCCTCCAATCTTTCCTTCCACAGCATGTTAGCCTCTTCGTCAAATCGCGCACGCAGTTCCAGCACAACAGTTACTTGTTTACCATTGCGCACAGCATTAATAAGTGCATTTACGATTTTAGAATCCTTTGCTAATCGGTAGCAGGTTATTCGTATGCTCTGTACCATCGGGTCAATGGCAGCTTCACGCAATAAGTCGATTATTGAATCAAACGAATGATAAGGGAAGTGCAGCATCACATCTTTCTTCTCTATCACATCCATTATTCGGCATGGCTGCTTCAGCAATGGATGGACAAACGATGATGCACGTGGCCTCAGGTCAGTAAATACGTTAGCAGGGAAATTGATAAAATCCTTAAAGTTATGGATGCGTCCACCCGGTATCAGGTTATCCTTTTTCGAAAGGCTGAGTCTTTTTATCAGGTAGTTCAGCAAGTTAGGATCTATATGCCGGTCAAACACAAAACGCGTCGCACGTCCGCTCTTGCGTTTCTTCAAGCCCTTTTCCAGCTCATCTATCAGATTGGTATTTACATCATTATCTATTTCCAGCTCCGCATCCCTCGTCACCTTTATTATATACCCCAGGAAGCGATTGAAACCAAACGGTGCAAACAAATGGTTCAGGTTATACCTTATAATATCCTCCAACAGTATAATATCTTTCACACCATCCTCTGAAGGCAATATCACAAAACGTGGCAATACTTTAGTCGGTATTTCTATTAGTGCAAAACGATGCAGCGCAGGCGTTTCCTTATTGCCCAACACACACGCCAGGTATATCGACTTGTCCCGCAGCAGTGGCATCTGCGGAATCGTTTCTATCATCAGCGGCACTATCTGCGTGCGCACTTTTTTTTCGAAATAGGCAGATACAAATTCCCTTTGCTCCTTCGTCAGCTGCTTCTCATCTTTTATGAAGATGTTCACTTTCCCCAGCTCACTTATTATATCAGCATAAGTATGGTCAAAAGCTGTTTGTTGCTTCACCACCGTCTGCTGTATTTTTCTCAGTATTTTATCAGGATTGGCCTCCAGGTGCATCTTGGCCGCCTTACCAAGCGTTATCATCTTGTTCAGCGCAGCCACACGCACACGAAAGAATTCATCCAGATTATTAGAAAAAATACCAAGGAAACGCAATCTGTCGTAGAGATGGTTATTAGTATCCTGTGCTTCCTGCAGTACACGCTCATTAAAGGCCAGCCAGCTGAGATCTCGTATTATGGTTTTGCTTGGTTTCACGAAATGTAGTTAATGGCCTAACACTAAAATTATGCCCCTGTGCGCAATGATAAGAGTTTCAAGCGTATGTAAACAGTCCTTTACAATTTCTTAATACGCTCTATCAGCGATGTAGTAGAATAGCCTTGCACAAACGGTATTACTTCTACCCTGCCCAAATGACTCATTACGAAGTCCGCGCCTACTATTTTATCTATGGTATAGTCGCCACCCTTTACCAGCACATCCGGCTGTATGGCTTCTATCAGTTCTTTAGGAGTATCCTCATCAAACAGGCAAACGGCGTCCACACACAGCAGCGACGCCAATTGAAAGGCTCTATCCTGCTCATTGGTCACAGGTCGCTCCGGTCCTTTTAGCTTGCATACAGAGGCATCAGTGTTCAGCCCCACCACCAGGTAGTTACCAAGGTCGGCAGCCTTTGCCAGCAGGTCCAGGTGTCCGTGATGCAGTATATCAAAGCACCCGTTCGTAAATACGATCTTTTGCCCGGTAGCACGCCAGGCATTGCATTTACGCACCAGCGCTTCCCTGCTATGTATCTTATTTTGTATCCACTCTAACTTGTGCATTTCTTCTCCTGTTATATATAGGTAGGAAAATAAGCGAGGCAAAACCCAGCACTATCAGTATGCCCGTCTGCGCAGCCCAGGCCACCCAGCCAAAGGCCTGTGCATTCACATCATCTATATTGTAAAACGTAAGTATCTGCGCCACCAGCAGCGTATAGGCACCTATGCCACCCGGCGTTATAATCATCCCCAGGCTGCCGAATATCAGTACCACCAGCGCCGCCAGTAGCGACAAATGCGCCGTAGCAGGCAATGCCACCAGCCCCAGATACACCTGCAACGTATACATCAGCCACATCAGGAAGGTATAGCCTATGAACTGCCACCTCTTCTTCATGTGCAGTATGCTGCGCACCCCGTCGCTCATCCCCTTCAGGAACTGGCCGAACTTTGTTTCCCTATGCCTGCGATACATAGCTATCAGCACCACTATCAGCACTATCACCACCCCCAGCACTATAGCCAGTACCACGCGATTCTTCACTATGTTTTCAAAGAATTTGTGCCCCAGCTCGCTCGCATAGCTGCCTATTATAGAGGCCTGTAGCAAAAACGCTACCACAGTTATTATGATCAGGCAAAACACATCAAACGCCCTTTCTGCCACTATTGTCCCCACCATTTTGTGCGCCGGCATCTTCTCATAGCGTCCTAATACCGTACATTTCGCCACCTCGCCCGCCCTCGGCAGCACCAGGTTCGCTATATATCCTATTAATACTGAGAAAGTTACATTCACCGGCGACGGGTGTATGTTCAGCGGCTCCAGCAGCAGCTTCCATCTTAGCGCCCTGAACAGATGTGATAAAAACCCTATTACGAAGATCGGTGCCAACAGCCACAGGTGCACGCTCTTTATGGCACCCACCAGGCTATCCCGTTGCTGCGGACTCAGTTGATGTATCAGGTGGAAGATGATATATATACCCAGCCCCAGGAATATTACATACTGCAGTATTGTGAGGAGGGTTTTCTTCATCACAGTAAAGATAAGGCTTTACAAGCTATTGTTCTCCTTCGGGAATATTATTGTTGGCTTATATTGCTTCGCAGCCTCAAAGTCCATTCTTGCATAGCCTATTATTATTATAGTATCGCCCACGCCCATTTTGCGGCTTGCGGGACCATTCATGCATATCATACCGCTACCGCGTGTGCCCCTTATCACATATGTTTCCAGGCGCTCACCATTATCTATATTCACCACCTGCACCTTCTCGTTTTCTATGAAGTTTGCAGCCTCCATCAGCGCCTCGTCTATGGTTATGCTGCCTATGTAGTGCAGGTTCGCCTCTGTTATTTTTACGCGGTGTATTTTAGATTTCAGTACTTCTATGTCCATAGCGCCGCAAAGGTACAAAACCTATATAAAGTCATGCTATCAATTGTTCGAATATCAGCATTTTGTTCAAAGGTTAAAAAAATCCTAAAGTCTGCCTTAATGTATGAAGGGCTCACCACTTGGTGAACCCTTCTTTATTTCTTAGCAGCTTCGGCTTATTCGCCTACTACTTCAAATTCCATTTCTATCACGTTGTCCTTGCCAAAGTCTATCTGGGCTTTGTGCGCACCTGCTTCTTTCACTTCATCCAGTATGCTTATACGTCGACGGTCTATTTCATAGCCCTTCTGTTCGCGTATAGCACGTGCCAGCTGTATAGCAGTCACACTACCGAAGATTTTGCCGCTGGTACCCAGCTTAGCGCCTATTTTCACAGGGCTGGCCTTCAGCACACGGGTTACGTTAGCTATTTCAGCCATCAGCTTGTCTTCTTTCTTCTGCTTCTGCTTGCGGCGTTCTTCCAGCATTTTCAGGTTACCGCTGCTCGCTTCCACAGCATATTTGCCAGGTATCAGGTAGTTGCGGGCATAGCCACTCTTCACCTCTACCAGTTCATGGGCAGCACCCAAGTTATCTACGTCTTTTATTAGTATTACTTGCATGGATGTCTTTACTTTAAAAGGTCAGTAATGTAAGGCAAAAGAGCCATCTGGCGTGCTTTCTTTATAGCCACAGCCACTTTACGCTGATACTTCAGGCTGTTACCGGTTATACGGCGCGGCAACATCTTACCTTGTTCGTTAATAAATTTTTTCAGGAATTCCGCGTCTTTATAGTCTATATACTTAATCCCCATTTTCTTAAAACGACAGTATTTCTTCTGACGTTTTTCTACGCGGGTTGAGGTTAAGAATTTTATTTCGTTTTGCTTAGCCATTGTTCTACGTTTTTTTGAGAGAGGATTGATTAAGAGGCTGCAGTTTCTACTTCGTTCAGCTTGTTACGCTTGCGGTTGTTGTACTGCACAGCATACTTGTCCAGGCGTGTTATCATGTGGCGCATCACGTTTTCGTCACGGTTCATCTGGATTTCCAGTTTCGCGTTCACGTCAGTTGCTGCCTGGTACTCAAGTACCCAGTACAAGCCTGTAGTTTTTTTCTCAATTGGGTAAGCGAGCGAGCGGAGGCCCCAGGCGTTCTGGTTGCTTAATTTACCGCCATTTTCAGTAATGAAGTCTGCAAACTTCTTCTGAGCACTCTTGAAGTCGTCTTCTGCCAACACTGGTGTGAAGATGACCATCAGTTCGTAGTCCTGAAGGTTTTCTGTTGCCATAAATGTTTTGTTTGTTAATTAATAATGCTTTCCCGCCAATTACCCGGCCGCAACGCTGGATACCTACCGATGGCAGGTAGCCGGGATGTATTTTTGGGACTGCAAAGGTAAGGAATTTAGAAACAATTTAGAAAGTTAGAAGCAGAATTTCTTTCATAAGTGCTTATTTCCCATTTCCCCGCCCCATTTGATTTGGCCTAAGTGATTGATTGTCAATAGGTGTATGCCCCATTTGTGCCACAAGTCCTGCGGGCAGAGCCGGAGAAGGGAAGCGGTGAGCGGGAAGGGGAAAAGTTACATTTGTCCATTTTTTCTTTTTTGGGAGGTTTTGGGTGTGGCATTGGGTAGAAATGCTTGCTGGTATTGAGTTATAATGATTTTAGCAAAAGTAACATTACTACGCAAAAACTACCCAAAAGGTTACAAAATGTCGCATTTTTCTCCCATGGGAGATTTTGGAGGGTTTACAGGTTTGTCAAAGAACAGGCAGCTTTGGATGCTGTTGTGTGTAAGTTACGATTTCGGAGAGGCGGTTTCCAAAAGAAGATATCCACAATATACCTGAATGCGGTAATGTGATGGAGTGCGGCAATGTGATGACAAATGTTATTTATTCACGGATAAAAGACCTGTGGGTATTCGGATAGCTGATGCCTGTATTTTTCTTTTTGGGTTGTGCGGGTTGTTCTTCTTTGGCAGCAACGGAATGACTGTCGGAATCAGAATTTACAGGATTAGAGAATTGGCAGAATTGACCCTTGCGACGTGGGAGGCAATCTGACAATGGGTGTGTTTTTTCTTAAAAATTTTTTAATATTTCATTCATCTTGCCCGGCTCAGTTTCAAAGGCAAGGACGCCTCCCCTGCTTATAAACTCAAATCCATTAGACCTATCTATTAAATTTTGAATTTTATCATTCGGGCCTATTTCTTTTTGTGTCAATATTAAATCAGCATTCTCCCAAGAAGTGTTGCTATTGATATGTTCGCAAGATGCCAGCAAAACGCATAAATGCATCTCATTAATTTTGCCAGGAAAATATACATCAAGTATAACCTTTCGATGCGTTAACTGATATTTCCAAATATTTACCTTGGCACCAGCATATGCTGCTAATAATTTATTTATCTCATTTACATCCATTGTATAATCCATAAGGCCAAGCATAAGTTATGCTGAATGTCGGAAGCAGCATTTACAAGATTAGAGAATTATCACGATTTATCATTGTGAGGCAGTAGCAATTTCACAGCAATGCGCACTTATGCCGCAGGGCCTCCTTGCGGGAGGCCCTGCGGCAGCAATATTATATATAAGTCAGCTTAGTTATTCTGGAATACGGTAAGCGTAAGGCCCGATGTGCCAGAGCCTGACAGCGTACCTGTCAGCACCACCGTATATATTTTGCCGGCATCCACCTGCTGAGTTGCGCTCACCACGGTACTGATATTTGCAGGGTCACCTGCCTTTATGGTGTAGGTACCGGCTGCGACGTTGGTAAACGAAGAGTAAGACTGCGTGGTGATGCCGGTGGCAAAGGCCGTAGTGCCCAGGTTAGCAGTTTCTGACAATGAATCATTTGAGAGGTTGATGAAACGTATCTTGGCGTTGCCTGATGGTGGCGCCGTAAGATCGTCTGTAGTCACCACTATAGTTGGGCTGGTAATAATGCCGCCGGCAAATACGGAATAGTGCGAACCTGCGGTAAAGTTGGCCGTAGCCGTCTTCAGGGGGGTGCCCAAGCTGGTGAGCTGAAAGGCAATAGTCTGGCTGCCTGCTGTAACCGACTGGTAACCTGAACCCTTCAGGAATGCCAGGTTGCTGGCAGACTGCACCTTAGTGCCGTTCGATGTTGCATCCACATTGTCTGCACCTGCAGTGCCGTTCACAAACATAACGCTGGCGCTATTAGATGGTGTGGTATCTTTCTTCTTACAGGCTGCCGTGCTTAGCAATGCAAACGACAGGAATGCTACAATTACTCTTCTCATAACAAATACGTTGTGGTATTAACTAAATGATTGAACTGTAGATATATAAGAATCGTGCCTGTAGCGAATACTGCAAGTATTTTGAATGCAATTCCGCAGGTCAAACGGAAATTTATAGAGTAACAGAACTCTACTTATTATTCTTTTGCCCTTAGCCGCGTCTCCCTATTCAGCCGCCGTTGCGTCGCACTCTTGTACGTTCGGTTCACTATTCAACGATATTTTTGTTTAATAAGGATATTTGATGTGGATAATATGTGTAAATCTCAAAAGATAAGGTATATAACTGATTTTTTTTGATTTACTTTTGAATGATATCTACCAGAATGGAAACAGTAAATAAGAATGCTATTTCGCAAAAGATAGCGCGATTAAATAATGGGAAAGCCCCTCGTATTCTTGATCTTTTTTCTGGATGTGGAGGGCT
>JBQCEX010000502.1:0-8305 GCA_051959855.1 Flavipsychrobacter sp.
TTCTTTACATCTTCCGCTGATCGGCGACCATTGATGTGCTGGAAGTCAGAATAAAACTCACGCAGATATATATATCCTATTGGACCGCCTTTACTTTTGATGATAACAGATTTTGCGAAAATGTCTTCCTGCTGTACTTCACCCCTGATAATAGGTATCACTTTTATGGCACCGCTTGCTTCCTTTACTGTAAGACGCACTTCAGTGCCTTTTTTACCACGTATCAGTTGCACCGCATCATCTATTTCATAACCTTCTATATCTACAGGTTCAGCACTTCCCTGACCAACCTTCATTATTTCATCCCCTACTTTCAGTTCGCCTTGTTTCCAGCATGGGCTACCGGTTATGATTGCTACGATCTTTATCTTGCCGCCATCCTGCTGCAATTGAGCACCTATGCCAAAGAAAGTACCTGACATTTCTTCGTCAAAACGCCTTTTTGCCTTCGGAGGAAAATAATCTGTATGTGGATCTTCAGTACCTGTTATAGCGTTTATGTACATGGCAAAGCGATCATCTTCTTTAATTTTATTTAGCTGCTTAAAATACCTTTCCTGGTTTTTGCGTACGGCTTCACGAGCATCCGATTCCAGTTGGGCATCCGTTTTAGCTACCTTAAGGGAAGTGTCTTTATCGTCAACTCTTTTTTGCTGAGCATTCTTCAAATCCACATATTTTGCCAATACCCTATACTTCAGATAATCCTTCCAGCGATCTTTCAATGCATTAGTATCTGCTGCATAGGCCATTTTTTCACCGTCTATGTGTACTGAGTCGTTACCATTAAAAGTGAATGGTGTCTTCAAAATTTCCTTATAATAGTTTTCAGCATTTTTTACATCCCTGATGAAAACATCATTTACAGCATGGTAAAATTCCAGTGAGCCGCTATTTATTTCATCATCTATCTGAAATTCGTATTTGCTAAGCTGATTGATGTCCTGTTGTGTAAAAAACTTCTTTTCATAGTCATCATCTTCCAAAACCTTGTGATAAACCCGAGATGAAAAAGTGTCATTTATTTCGCGTGGTGAATAATGTCCTTCTTTTATAGCTTTCATTACGGTTTCTAGTACGGCAACCTTTCGTTCTTCTCCTGCCGCTTCATTACCGCTGTACTTAAACGAAAAAAAGGCAGCCAGAGCGCCCAGTACAATCAACGGTATTAAAATCTTATTCTTCATGAATCGCAACATAATTCTGTTTGATCTGATCAATTAAAAATACTTATAACAAATTCTAACAAATGTAACGGATTTGGTGTTAATAAAAACCTTAAACTAAAGTCATGCCGAGGTGAAGGGTAGGGTGAATTTTTGATAGCTCGCTAAGTCGTAAATTTGCAATCCATGGGGCAGCAAATCTATTTTCAGGACCTGGGCGATATTGAATATGGCACAGCCTGGCAGAAGCAGGAAGAATTAATGAAGCAAAACCTTCAGTTGAAGGCCCAATGGTATAGTACTCCTGAAACTACCCGTTCGGCTGCACTAAATACAAAGAATTATCTTTTTTTCTGTGAGCATCCTCATGTTTATACTTTAGGCAAGAGTGGCCACATGGAGAACCTGCTGGTAAATGACAACAGACTAAAGGAACTGGATGTATCATTTTATAAAACTAACAGAGGAGGAGATATCACTTACCATGGGCCTGGCCAGATAGTAGGTTATCCCATCCTGGACCTTGAGCTGTTCTTCACTGACCTTGGTAAATATATGCGCGGCCTGGAGGAAGCTATAATAAAAACTATTGCGCATTATGGCATTAAGGGCGACAGGCTACCGGGTGCGACAGGCGTGTGGCTAGACCCGGATAACCCTGCCAGGGCCCGAAAGATTTGTGCTATGGGCGTGCGTTGCAGCCGCTGGATAACCATGCATGGTTTTGCCTTAAATGTAAATACTGATCTGAATTACTTTAACTATATAGTGCCATGCGGACTGACGGATAAGGGGGTTACCTCTATTGAAAAAGAAGTGGGACGTAAAGTGGATATGGAAGAAGTAAAACAAATATTAAAGGACGAGTTTGGCAAGGTTTTTAATGCAGAAATAATTTCGGTGTCTGAAAAAGAATTGTTATATTTATAATGTACACCTATATCCATACCTGTGTCCAAAAATATTACATATCATTGGGGCGATTCCCAGTTGCTTATTTCACTAGGCAATAGACTGCAGAGAAGAATCAAGATACTATTCCTCGCAGAATTCCTACTCACTGCCGGTATGGCCACTACATTTTTATTGCAAGCATTGCCATTATCGGGTAAGGTGGCACATTGGGTGGCAGCAATCGGGTCTGCAGTGCTCTACCTTATGGCATCTTACAGGCTACTTTCCCGCATGTTTGAATCGGAAAAATTACTGTTGGATAAAAATGACCTGGTAATAGTACGCAAAACACCATTTTCATTGCACAGCGCGAGGTATAGCTGGAAAGATATGGGACCTTTACACTACACAGGTAAAGGACAAAAAACTGATCATCCTTTGAAGGGACACAGTTTCGATTATTTTGGCTTTGAAACTCATGAGCACCTGGTGCAAAGCCTGCATCATGACGGCAATCTTAGTTTCACTTATAACGGATACACTGTTAGATTTGCGAGAGGCGTTTATTCCTGGGATGCAGAAGATATGGTGTATATCATGAAGCTTTACGCAGGCAACATGCTACACCTGGGACCAGAGTGGGAGCAAATGCTGCAGGCACAGGAAATGGGAGATAATTAATAAGTCTAATAGATAGTAATATAGCCAGTTTCCAGTATTGCCTTGTCTTTTCTCAATTCGAATTTGTAAATACCTTTCTTCTCGAAATTACGCTTGTCTATAATGATGGGCGATGCAATGATATGTGGCACTTCCATTACCTGTTTATCCTTATCATCGAAGAACTTTATAGAGTAATGGTGGCTATTCACCTCCGGAAGTTCCATATTGACGTGGCCGGTGAGTGGATTAGTAAACACATAATGCGATTTAATGAAAGTATATGGGTTAACGGAAGTAGGATCAGTATCCAATGAAATAGCTATGTGATGAACCCGTGTCACAACCGTATCAATGGGGGCTACCTCACCGGTAGTGCTTGTAGCTGTTGAGCTTACTGCTTTAACATCACCATGTTTGCCGGTCGAGTCTATAGAAATGACAATTCCGGATTTAGACTTAACTGTTTTCTTGCCGTTTTCAGACGTCACTAATAATTTTTGTAATGAATCATTGGGGGGCAGCACTACATTTTGATTGAGCAGGGTAGAACTATCTACAAATAGTTTTACTTTATTGCTTGTCCAGCTAAGGTCGGAACTGAAAATAATTACCAGTTGATACCAGTTCTTACCCGGCAGCGGATGTCCATCGACAAATGCCTGCACTCCTTTTTTTACATTTTTTACATAGCCAACGGTAGAAAAATTATGCAAACTATCAGCCGAACGCTGCACTGCAATAGATTTGATACCCTCATACTGGCACTGCCAGGTGAGCACGATCACCCCTTTATCGGCAGCACCGGCTATATCCGGCAATTGGGGTTGAGCAAATGATATATATGAAGAAAAAAGACAAACTATGGAGAGCAAAATGCTAAAAGCAGCAGATTTCCGAATCATTTTTCAAACCTACAGCAAAATATTAAACTATAGGTAGGGCAACTGTAAGATTTTATTTTTACTAACATTTTACTACCACCGTAAGGGTGATTTGGATGGCAGGCTTGTTCTTATTTGCTGTAAACCATTATCTTTAGCCTTTCACCCTAATATCAACGCATGGGCATATTTTCCAAAAAACCACTCTCTGAACTTATAATAGATTCTTCTGATCACGAAGTCGGATTGAAACGAACCCTTAGTGCCGGTAATCTTGTGGCATTGGGTATAGGAGCCATCATTGGCGCAGGGCTTTTTGTAAGAACTGCAGCAGCGGCTGCAAATAATGCGGGGCCATCCGTAACTATAGCTTTTGTGCTTGCTGCAATAGGCTGTGCTTTTGCAGGTCTTTGCTATGCGGAATTTGCCTCTATGATACCGGTGGCGGGCAGCGCGTATACTTATTCTTATGCCACCATGGGCGAATTAGTGGCCTGGATAATAGGTTGGGACCTGGTGTTGGAATATGCAGTTGGTGCTGCTACGGTGGGCATAGCCTGGGCCGAGTATTTGAATAAGCTATTAGACGTTTTTGGGCTGCGAATACCCTTTGCCTGGTCGCATTCGCCATTTGAAAAGTTGCGGGATGCTCATGGGGTTGTTATAGATCATGGGATTATGAATTTGCCGGCCTTACTGATCATTATTTTAATAACCATGTTACTTATCAGGGGTATAAAAGAATCTGCAACATTCAATGGTATTATTGTTATCAGTAAAGTTGCAATTGTAGTGCTTTTCATTGCTATAGGCTGGTCTTTCATAAACCCTGCTAACCATAAGCCATTTATTCCGGCTCCATCGACTTATGTAGATGCGGATGGCGTATCGCATAATTTTGGCGGTATAATGGGCATATTGGGTGCGGCAGGAACTGTGTTTTTTGCATTTATTGGTTTTGATGCAGTCTCAACGGCTGCACAGGAGAGCAAAAATCCCAAGCGGGATATGCCTATAGGTATTTTAGGTTCACTGGCTATTTGCACAGTGCTTTATATACTATTTTCCTATGTGCTAACTGGTATAGGCAGCGTACATGATTTCAGGACAGTAGGTAAAGAGGCCTCCGTAGCCTATGCAATAAAGACTTATATGGCCGGCTATGGCTGGCTATCTACCCTGGTAACGGTAGCAATACTTGCTGGTTTTTCATCTGTGATACTAGTCATGCTAATGGGGCAATCGCGTGTATTTTATTCTATGAGCCACGATGGATTAATCCCTAAGATATTCTCTGATCTGCATCCTAAATTTAAAACACCCTATAAATCCAATTTGATATTCCTGGTGCTGGTAGGTGGCTTTGCTGCTTTTATACCTGAAGATATAGTGGGCGATATGACCAGCATTGGTACTTTATTCGCATTTATATTAGTATGTGCAGGAGTTTGGATCATGCGTGTAAAAAATCCTGAAGTACCAAGGCAATTTAAAACTCCGCTTGTGCCACTGGTGCCTATATTAGGCATAGCTGCTTGCGGTTCGATGATTTTTGGACTGGGGCTTCTTAATTGGGCACGCCTTATAGTTTGGTTGCTCATTGGGTTTATAGTATATTTTGGCTACAGCAGAAAGAATAGCAGGCTTAATAATCCCAGCAAGAAATAATACCTAAGCAGGATAGCTATCAGAAGCGAGTGGCTATTTCTGCATTTAATGGAAATTGATTGGCGCGTGCCATTTTCCGAAATTGAATTTGTAGGCGCCGGTCCATTCCAGCGCCTTTTTCTTGATATCGGTTTCTATGTCACATATACCATATTGGACTCTTAAGGAATCTATCTCCGCATACTTTTGAGGTGGTATCATAAGGTAATCATGTAGTTATATTCCCCATAATGGGGGAATATAATTTGTATTGTATTTCTTGTATTTATGAATATTTAATCAATAGTATATTATTTTTTAGCTTGTTTATGTAGAAGTACAATAAGCGATTAGTGGTTGGCATGGTATTTTATTAATTAAGTGTTTTTTTATCACTGTGATGGTGAGCTATACATATTGTATTTTATAAAGACCTGATGATTCTCATTGTAGATGATAAACCTGAAAATATTTTTTCCTTAAAGACACTTTTGGAAATAAATAAGTTTGATGTTGACACAGCAAGTTCTGGAGAAGAAGCATTAAAGAAGATATTGCAGCATTCATATTCCCTCATCATATTAGATGTGCAAATGCCGGGAATGGATGGCTTTGAGGTAGCGGAAGCTATTTCGGGCTATAGCAAGGCAAAAGATATTCCTATCATATTTCTGTCAGCGGCAAGCAAAGAAAAGAAGTTTATTACCAAAGGGTATAACTCCGGAGGTATTGACTATGTGACCAAGCCGGTAGATCCTGATATATTGCTTTTAAAAGTAAAGACATTTCATCGCTTGTTTGAGCAGACACGTGAGCTAAACAGAATACACCATGAGCTGCAGCGGGAAAATGCCATACGCAAGCAGGCGGAGCAGGACCTGGGTGAAATGGTGCAAGAACTTTATTCTATTTTAGAATCAATTCCACAAATAGCATTCAGTGCGAAGCCCGATGGGGAAATAGAATTTGTAAATGAACACTGGTACAGGTACTCAGCTGATGCAAAGAAATTTCCGGCAACAATAAATGACGCTTCGTTGGAAGATCTGTGGAAAGAGTTGATCCACGAAGAAAACCAATTTACATGCGAGGTATTCATTCGAAATCTGCAAACGAATGAACCTCGCTACCATTTGCTTCGCGCAGTACCGGTGAAGAATGAACAAGGAGAAGTAATAAAATGGGTTTGCACGCTTACGGATATTCATGAGCAAAAAACTGCCAGTCAGCTGCTGGAAAGAAAAGTAATAGAACGAACAAAAGAATTGCAGGAAATAAACAGGGAACTTGAAGCCAGCAATAACGATCTGCAGCAGTTTGCATCTGTAGCCTCGCATGATCTAAAGGAACCTCTTAGGAAGATACAGGTATTTAGTTCTATTATAAAAGAGAAATACTTAAACGATACTTTAAATACTTCATCCTACCTGGACAGGGTTATTCATGCTTCTGCAAGAATGGATGATCTTATTGGTGATCTGCTGAATTATTCAAGGCTTTCCGTAACGAGCCTGTTTAAGCCGACAGATATTAATGAAGCGATACAAGGAATATTAAAAGACCTGGAACTTACTATAGTTGAAAAAGGAGCCACAATTAACGTTGGCTATATTCCTGAACTTGAAGTGATACCTGGGCAGATAAGGCAGTTATTTCAGAACCTGTTAAGCAATGCATTGAAATTCACTAAAAAGGATGTAAAGCCTGTAATAGACATACAAGCAGAACTGGTAGTCGAAAAAAAGGCAGACAGTGTATTATCTGCCACGGGGCAGTATTGCAGGCTTTCGATTTGCGACAATGGGATAGGCTTTAGTGAAAAATACCTGGACAGGATATTTACAATATTTCAGCGACTCAATTCTAAGGATGCTTATGAGGGCACCGGCATCGGCCTGGCAATAGCCAAAAGAATAGTGGACAAACATAATGGCATAATAACAGCCAGGAGCAAAGAAAATGAAGGCGCTTGTTTTATTATAGTATTGCCCATACATCAGCCATCAGCTAATCACACAATTTTACATGCTTCTTTAGAGGAAGAAGCTGCAAAAAAACACGACTAACTAAATGGAAAATACGGTTAATAATTCTATTGTCAGAAGACTGCAGATCGTTTTCGGCATTTCAATAGCGCTATTACTTATTAGCTCGGTTGCATCCTTCATTAGCATGCAGCGATTGATTGAAAATTCACGGCTTGTTGCGCATACAGATTCGGTAATCATCGCATCAGAAAATATCATATCATATGCTAAGGATGGTGAAACAGGCCAGCGTGGATTTCTGATTACCCGCAATCCTGTTTTTTTACAGCCTTATAATGATGCCTACGATAAAGTAATTGAAGCATACAGCTTTGTAAAACAAATGACCGCTGACAATCCCGTACAGCAAAAGAATCTGGGTCAGGCGAAAGTGATAATAGATGAGCGATTTAAACATTTACAGAAAATTATTGATCTGTATAATTCAAGGGTATATGTACCCGACTCGTTGAATAGCGCTGAAATGTTCATTGGGAAACAGCTAATGGATAGCTTACGGGTAACTGTAGCAGATATACAGACAGAAGAAAGGCGATTGCTTGCTCTGCGTACTGCTGAGCAAACAAGGTATATAAGCTATACACCAATACTACTGTTAGTAGCAGCTATTGTTTCTATTATCATAACGCTTATTTCATATGCAAGGGTAAAGCGCGATATGGACCAGCGGCTGGAAGAGCAACGACTGGCTGCAGAAAAATACATTGAAACAAATAACCGCATATCTGCCATGGAACAGATAACCCGGCAGATAGCTGAAGGTAACTATGCAGTAAGAAGCGAGGATGATAAACCGGACGAGCTTGGCCGGATATCAGGTGCGCTAAACGAGATGGTAACTGCGTTGGAGAATAATTTTAATACCCTGGCAAAGCGTACATGGCTACAGGAGGGTAGCGTACAAATTGGTGATGCATTGAGAGGTAAAAGAATAGTTGAAGAGATTGCAAATACAGTGTTAGAGACCTTAGTTAGCTATCTGAAGGTGCCGATGGCCACTTTATAT
>JBQCEX010000503.1:0-5030 GCA_051959855.1 Flavipsychrobacter sp.
CCTTCGCCAATCCGGAATTTTCCTATTGCATCTCGCCCACCATCTCTAGTTGGTCTAGTGAGATCAATAGACGTAATATTTTTCAGCATCAGCTTTGCTATTTCTGCTGCACAGATTTCAAATTTTATTGGTTCGTCTTTAAAAAAATCATAGATCGTTTTAATAATTTCAATTCCAAATTCATCCTCGGGTAATTGCTCTTCTTTTTTTCTATATTCAATAGTTCTTGGGGCTTTTAATGGCTTATAAATCCCCGATTCTATCCATTGTCGCCATACATCAGGAGCATGTATTGACATTGCATTCCCTTTTTTTATATCTTCTATCCAATTTCTGGAAATGATAGAAGTATCCAGAACAGTAAATTTTGCCTGATAATTCTGAAATCGTTCACCTTTGCTTTGTCTCCATATTGCTACGAGATCTCCATCACTATTCAGGTCTTGCGAACCAGGAACTGCCAAGCCTAAGAATTTAACATCGCGCCAATAGCCAGTATTTGCGAAAACTAATACCGGTGGTACTTTCTGGCGCTCGGCTTGGGAACCATGTGCTTTCCCAAAAATATCTCTTAAAAGATGATTGCCAAATCTTGGGGTATCATGTAATTCATGTCCTGGTTTTTTATTATCACCAAAATAAGTGTAAATGCCATTTTCTTTGTCAATATTATCTGGCCAGTCTGGGTCCTTTAATGTGGATGTAAGAACAATCAGCAGAGGCTTATCTTTTGTGCCTATATATCTGAATCCTCCCTGATTACTCACTCCAATAAGCGGACCAAGAGGATCATCTGACGAATTACCACTCCTGCCGCCAGCATATATATTATCTATAAAAAGGTCTGCTAACTTTAATTGTTTTTTATGTTTTGATTCTTTATCGTTTACGAGCATTTTTTTTGTTATTGAGTTTTTCAATCGCATTTTTATTTTTCTTGCGAGCTGTCGTATTTATATCAGGTTTCCATATTGCAACCTGATCGAAAAAATCCTCGTCTCCTATTTCGGAATTCAGCAAATCTTCATCCATCTGTATCTTTACAGGCAATGGAAATCGAACTGCTTGCCCGCTCACAATTCCTTGTCCAGGGCCGAAACCAGGTATTAATCTAGCATCAGCCTCTGTTAGATTTTCCATTATGTTTTTTACAAACCTTTGATCATTTGGATTAACTAATCTTAAAATCAGAAATGAATTGCATTGAGATATAATTGTTTCATCAAGTCGATTGGGGCGCTGAGAAATCAGCATAAGACCAGTGCCAAATTTTCGACCTTCCGTAACAATCCTACGTACAACAGGCAGTGTTACTGCATCATGCGTACCTTCCCTTGCAGAAGGAATAAAGGTATGGGCTTCTTCTATTACAGTAAGAAAAGGAGGTATTTTTCCTGACAAACCCACACGATATTCGAAAAGTCGTTCTAAAACAATAGCTGCAATAGAGCATTGGGTAATATGATCATAGCCGCCTAAATATAAAATTGAAACCTGATTTGGCTGTATAATATCTTCGGGACTACTGAAAGGATTCGGAAGTGCTTCAAAGGGTAAATCTTTCAATTTTGAACTTGTCCGCATATTTTTACTGCTATACTCCATTCTATTCAGTTTTTCCTGAACAATTCTAAGCGATCGAGCTACTGCACCCATGGTTGCCGCCCTTGATGTATTAGTGTTATTGCCTGTTCCAGAATTGCGGACTTGCACCTCTCTATTTGTTCTCTCTAAAAGTAGGTCTATATATTCAAGTGCATCTTGACCATCCGTAGCGGGAGCGCGATCAAATAAACCTCTTAAATAATCGGATTGTGGCTCTGTTATCCCGTTTGTCATTTGGCTTATTAATTTAAGCACGAGATCCTCGCCATCTCTCTGCATCAAAAGGCTCGGAAAAAATAATTTAATTTCACAATTTTCATTTTCTTCTTTTAGTTTGTCTTGACATTTTACCAAGCCTATGTAATCACCATGAGGATCAAGAATTAACATTGGATAACCCAAGCCGATAAGTTCTCTGATTATTCTTCTCGCTGCAACTGTTTTACCTCCACCAGTCATAGCGAGTATAGCCATATGTCTAGAGACTAATTTCGAGGCTGACAAATTAACTTCAACATCATTTCTTGCAATTAAAGTACCTATTCTTGCATTTTTGTCATTACTTCTTCCGCTGATCAATAGCGCACGAACGGCGTTAGTGGGGGGATGGTATACTGTAGATGCTGGTTTTACGGGATATGTAAGAGGAAATATTGTCGATATGTCATTTCTTGTTGTTGCTCCCAGAATTAGTGCTGAAGCTTCAAGTTGGTCTCTTGTGCCGGAAAGAATAGTGTCTTCCAGTGAAATTCCTTCCCCCGCTATTTCTTGGGCAGCTTCAAAAGGGAAAAATGGATTAAATCTATGAATGTCAGTAATTCTTGCCCAAACATAAATTGAATCTTTGCCTGCATATTTTGAATCAGGAATATCCATACCAATAGTTACGATATCTCCTACTCTAGCACTGAATTGCTTTAAAATAAAGGAAAATTCTCCTATTCCTGCATTCCCAACTACTGTGCCAATAGAGTGCCAACTATTTGTATTATCATTTTCACTTTTGGAAGAACCATTTAAGGATGGAGTAGTTTTTTTCTTGGTTATATTCATATGATTGGTATTTTATTTAGGTATAACTGTGGGTCTCAATAGCCATTCGCGACTTGAGCCACATAGCATTCTGCGCAACGAATCAAAAATCTGGTCATCACCGTTGTAAAGGGCCCGTTTTAGAGCTTGCACAGCCGTATTGGTGTTAACCGGCTTACTCATCCAATTAGGAATTTTAGCAAATTTGTCAACAATATCTAATCCAGCCGGAAAAGCATAGTGAGGTAATAAAAGAGCACAATGAAAAATTAAACTTGCTATCTCTTCAAATTCAGGCTTGTTTTTTTCAAAGATTTCCAAGCGAAAAGGTGAAGACCATTCTGTAGGATGTAAATACGAAACTAAAAGCTTAGGATAGTCTATAATAATATCCTTCCAAGCATTGGGGGCTTTTCGAATTTCATTTCTATCTATATTTACTGGAGTCAATGCTTCACAGGGTTCAAGTACACATCTGAAAAGTAATGAATCTGTAATGCGTTGCCCCAAACCGCTTTCATCATCTGCAGGATCTACAATATCTAAAAACCAAGTTTTCCATTGCTGTGGAGGCATTGGTACAAACGGAGCAATCATTTCATCTGTAAGGCTACGCAATACGGCTCGTATTACAGATGTGGTTGCTGCTTCACGTTCTATTACGCCACAAACATTAACTGACGAATTATTCAATGCTTTTAATTGCTGCAAATAAACATTGATAAAATTTCGTTCTCTCCCTTTCAGGTTTTTCCCTTGAGAAGGAAGCAGTTCATCTAGAGCTACATCTGAGAAATCCGGGAATTTAAACCGAACTTTACCTTCGGTCATTACATCAGAATATCTTGATACAGGATTTATGAGGGCGCCATGAAGAAACAAGAATTTCATTTGTGGACTTTGTTGAAGAAGATGGACAGCCCCGGCTGCTTCTAACGAAATTCTTGCAGCATCACGGAGTGCGCTAATATCAGGAAAGCTTCCATTGTATATGCCTCCGTCAAAATCGGAATACATTTCATTGATTAATTTTTTCAGCATAATCAATTGTTCCCGTTTATCTGTTTTGTCACCCGGAATTACAGTATACCCTCCGACACGAGCGGCTATTGGGACAGACCCGAGCATTGATAGATTGGCAAGTCCGCCGTCAACAAATCCTATTTGTATGCCTTGTACCTTTTTCCATAAGCTTGCATGATCTTTTTTAAGGCTAATAATTCGATCTGCACCAATTAATATATCTCTCAATTGCTGAGATAATAATTGTATATTTTCAAAAAAAGAAAGCTGAGCAGGAGCGGAAAGATCACTAGAGGCTTTTATCATCTGCTCAAAAATATGAGGAGAGTTTATTTTATCTTGAATAGTACCTTTACGTATTTTGCGATCCTCATAGGGCATTGGGGGAAATGAAAATTCATACGATGCAACCTTTTTTGTTTGCATTGTAGTTAATTCTTCTGCCTTTTGCTTCGTCTTAATTGGAAAAAGAATAGCTAATTCATTAAAACCAAAACTGCCTTCCAGAAATACAATCATACTATTTTTTAGAGTAGACTCAATAAGTTTGACTATTTGTGCATGTTTAGCTGGATTTTTTGATCTAGAAATGAATAAAATATCAATTGGGTGAGACCCATCATTATGCTCTACCGATCGTATTAATGCAAAATCTTTACTATCTATATCGCCGAATTCATTACCGTTTATTTTTTTTCCTCCTAATCGCCAGTTTTTTCCACTTTTCCCAAAATGTCGACGCGAATCAACAATAATATCTTTGTATATAATTCTACAATCAAATTGGATTCCTTTACCGTTCAGACCCAATTTAAATAAACGCTTTGCAATATTTGCATTAATATTTAAAGCTCTTTGTTTGCTTATAACATTTGGCCTTTGCGCTGCAAATATTCCTAAATCAGAATCAGTGAGTGACCTTACAATAATTACTTCCTTCATTTTTAAGCATTTGAAACGGAAAGAGTTGGCGATTTTAATTTTAATTGTTTCGCTGCTCCTGACTTAACCGTTTGAAATACAACAGAAGCGATTGCTTTAGCCAATAACGGCGGCACTGCATTTCCAATTTGACGAAAAGCAGGGTTCATAGTTCCTGCAAACACAAAGCCATCTGGGAAAGATTGAAGTCTAGCTGCTTCACGAACTGATATAGTGCGCGCCTGATTGCTATCATAATGTATGTGGCTATAGCCATCTTTTCCTAGGTGAGCAAGTAATGTTCTCGCCGGACGGTCTGCCTCCATTTTTCTCCATTTATTTGGAAACTTATTGTCAGCATAGGGAGGAACGATTGTTGCTTTTATTTTTTTCCATTTTGCAGAATCTTCCGCAATAACTTCGCCTTCGGCTCTAAGAGCAGCAATTTT
>JBQCEX010000504.1:0-6605 GCA_051959855.1 Flavipsychrobacter sp.
ATCGGGAAAAAACCGCGTTCTACTTCTGTTCCGTTAGGAAATTCTGTTAGCAAACCACCGTTCTCTACCATGTCGTTTGCCAGCTTCTTATTGTTGGGCGGGTAGATTCTGTCAAGGCCATGTCCTAACACCCCAACTGTAGGTATGTTTAACTGTACCGATCTTTTATGGGCGATAGCATCTATACCATCCGCCAGGCCACTTACTATAAGGATATTTTCCTGGCTTTGTAATCCCTCTACCAATTCATCTGTAAGCTTATGCCCGTATTCAGTGCTTTTGCGCGTGCCGACTATTGCAACAACTTTATCTGCATTAAGATTAGCATTGCCTTTATAGTAAAGCAGCAAGGGCGCATCCGCACAATTATTCATTCTTTGCGGATATCGGGCATCTTTATAAAACAGCGCCTTTATGTTATTCCGGGAAATATATTCAAGCTCATCCTCCGCTCTTTTCATCACTGCAGACTCTTTAAAGCTCTTTGCCTTTATAGGTGTTATCCCGTCTATGTGCGTCAATTCCTTTACAGGAGCATTAAATATATTTTTTGCATTTACAAAATGATCTATCAGAGATCTGCCAATTCTATGTCCAATTCCATTTACAAATGTTAATGCTAATTGATAAAATAATTCTTCACTATCTATTTCCGGCAGCATATTTGTTATCATTCTTTAAAACTATTACTCTTCTTAAAGGGTTATCTTTGAATCTGAAAAATAGGCAAAAATGAAGAAAAGTATTTTGGTTATTATTTTATTCCTTGCATTTGTACAGATAGCCAATGCTATATACAGGAAAAAGAAAAAAGTACAAAAGCCGGCACACATCACTTTTGTATCCATGCACCGTACGGCATGTTTTGGCCGTTGTCCGGACTATACCATTGAAATACATAATGACGGGACTGCAAAATACTTTGGCTATATGTTCACACAGCACCAAGGCGTGTATGAAAAGAAACTGGACAATGCGCAAGTAGCTGCATTATTCAAGCAATTTGAAGTTTACCGTGTAGATACCTGTAAGGACAACTACGTGATGCGGGTTACGGATGTGCCAGGCATTATTTTCAATATAGAGTATGACGGCAAGGAGAAAAAAATAAATAATGCCAATTTTGGTCCACCATTTTTGCCTGAATTAGCCCGGCAGGTGGATAATATAGCCAATGTAAATAGCACCTGGAAGAAAATTGCTGATACTGCAGTAAGATAAAGAAAAGGCTACCTATGGTAGCCTTTCTAATATTATTTACCATCCTCTTAGAGGTGCAACTTTTCTTTCTTTGCCAGTAATTCTTCTACTGTTTCGCGATACATTTCATCAGGCACGCAACAGTCTACAGGGCATACAGCAGCGCACTGAGGCTCTTCATGAAAACCCTGGCACTCAGTACATTTATTAGGAGTAATATAATAAGTATCTACGGCTAATGGCTGATGGCGATCAGTACCTGTTGTTTTACTACCATCCATCAGTGTAAATTCGCCTTTAATAGAGGTCCCATCTGCTATCGCCCATTCTACACCACCTTCATATATTGCATTATTAGGACATTCGGGTTCGCAAGCCCCGCAGTTAATACATTCATCAGTTATTTTGATGGCCATTTTAGTATAATATTTAGATTATCTGCGAACAAAGTTACAATTTCGCAGACAGAAAACTAAGTGTCATGATATCTTTAAATGCCAGGCTGGACTTACTTGATGAATTAGAGAAATATATGCTTTCTGACGATTTGAAATGGCAGGAAGTAAAGGGACGGGCAGCCATCAACAACACCTGGTTTACACCTACACAAATAGAGCTTGCCACTACAAATATTGCAACACAATTCCTGCAAAAAGATAAGCTGGAAGCATGGGTTGCCCAGTATAAATTACCTCAAACCGAAAAGCTGATTGGCATTGTAATGGCCGGGAACATACCACTTGTTGGATTTCACGATTTTCTGTGCGGATTCGTATGCGGGCATAAGCTTTTATTAAAGTTATCTTCAAAAGATTCGGTGCTCATCAGTCACCTCATCCACAAACTTTCAGAGTGGGAGCCGCAAGTACTGGAGCAGGTGCGCGTTTCGGAAATGCTGAAGGATTGTGATGCGTATATAGCTACCGGCAGTAATAATACTGCGCGTTATTTTGAACAGTATTTTGCAAAATATCCACATATCATTCGTAAGAACAGGACATCTGTAGCATTGCTGACAGGCCGTGAAACGGAGGACGAGCTGGCAAAGCTTGCTGACGATGTTTTTACCTATTTTGGCCTGGGATGCAGGAATGTAACCCAAATATGTGTGCCGCAAGGCTACGATTTTACCAAACTTCTCGAGGTATTTCATCGTTATGATGACTATATACAGCATAGCAAGTACAAGAACAATTATGATTATCAGCTGGCAGTTTACCTGTTGAACCGAGTAGCCTATTTAACCAATGGGTCTATATTACTCGTAGAAAATGCCTTGCCATTCTCTGCTGTTAGCGTGCTGCACTACCGTTATTACGACAATAAGCAGGAACTTGTAAAGGAACTGGAAACCAGTGACGATATACAATGTATTGTTGGTAATGAATTCACGCCATTTGGCGCAGCCCAGTCGCCGGCCTTGAGTGACTATGCCGACGGAGTGGATACTATGGCTTTCTTATGCGGTTTGTAGGTTCTGCTTTATTTCCTTTTAAAGAAGACAAAGCCATTTTTAGCATATAACTCTTGTAACTGAGGCATAGCCCGGTATTTATCGGCGTTCTGAATTTTGCAGACTAAGTAGGTAGGTCTATCCACATTGCCATAAAGCAACCATTGTTCGTTATAAGAATTCTTATTGGCAGGTGGCATTTTTTCGGCATAGAATAGCGGAGCATAGCTTTTGTATCCTAATACGTGTATATATACATCTTTGCCTTTAAAGCCTTCAAAAAAATCGATAGCTGCGCGTTGCGAGTATGCTTCTACTTTAGGCGTAAAATGTATAACGGTGATCTGTATAATGACAATCTGCAATACACACAGCGCCAACATCGCTCTTCTGAAGTTTCGCCGCATTAACAGCACAGTTATCCATATACCAACGAGATATAGTAAACCCCAACCGCATTCTAAATAACTCCAGCTGACATTAGCCTGCAGGTTGCCTACGGCAAAAGGATCATCTATGTAAGGAATGAGCTTGTCTTTATAAATGCCTACTAATGGCAATGCAGCTATGAGAATGCCCAATAAAGATCCGATAAACAGCAACAGACCTGTTACCAAAGGCTTTAGCTTTACCTGTCCTGAACTGAGGCGATAGAGCTGTAATGCGGCCAAATAAGTAAGCGGGAAATAACAAAGCGATGAGTAATGGACAATTTTGGTCTTTACTATTGAAAACAATATCAGTACAACCCAGAACATAACCCACATGAGGCGGGTGAAATTTTTTGTAGATTCAATATCAGTGGAACGTTTTCGGTTGTATTGAAACAGGAATAAAGAAGCGGGGAAACAGCCTATCAATAAAACGATCCAGTGATAGAAGAACGGGCCGCCATGGTCTGCATCTTCCGTACGGAAAAGCCTGATCTGGTAGGTAATAAACTCATTTACAAACCAGAACCCATGATTTATAATTTCTACCCCAAACCATAAAGCAGTGGTTACTATAGCACATAATGCAATAAGCAGAAGGTGCTTAAGCTTATAACCTGTCAATCCCCTGTTTATTATCATATAAACCAGGAGTGAGAGTAAGGCAACTAATATAGCTACCGGGCCTTTGGTCAATACTGCCAGGCCTATAAACAAACCGCAAAGTACTGCATGCATGCTTGTCTTCCTGCCATAGCGCATCAGGTGCAGCTGGAAAAAGGCCAAAAAGATAAAAAAGTTGAAAGCAGGATCAATAATGCCCGACTTGAAGTAGAAATGTGGCAACCAGGTAGCGGCATACAGTACAACCCACCAGGAAGCCATCTTTTTATTCACTACCCTTCTGCCGGCAAAATACAAGGCACACAGCGTAGCAATGCCCACTACTGCATTAGGAAAACGCGCAGCAAACTCATTGACACCAAACATCTTCATGGAGAGCACCTGCAGCCAAATGAACAATGGGGGTTTCTCCCAGAAAGGGAGAAAATCTATTTGCACACGCAGATAATCCTTTGATACTATCATCTCACGTGCACATTCAGCAAAGTTTATCTCATCCCAATCGAACAGGTGCACATGGCCCAGGAACGGAATGAACAGCAACCCGGCCAATATAATGATGATAGTATATCTGAGAAAATTAGGCATATCTATACAATGGCTTTGCTGTCAGCAATTTTTTGTTTGAAAAAATAAGACTGATAATGCTTCATTATGGCGTAGATAAGCAATGTAACCGAGCCGCCTATTATACTACCCGCATATACATCTTCAAAAAAGTGAGCAGCAAGATAAAGGCGGGAATAGGCTACTATTAACGCAATACAAAACAACAATAAGCCCCAGGCCCGGTATCTTGCCGGAAGCATCAGCGATAAGAAGCACATAAGGCTGAATGCCCCGGTAGTATGCCCGGACGGAAAGCTATTTTTCATAAGTACCGGCCAATCAGGCATTATATGAATCCAGGATGCCTTGTTAAAGTAGTTCATGGGGCGAGGCATATTGTGCCAGTGCTTTACCCATTGCGACACTAACGCAGGCAAGCTGGCACACAACAAGGCTGTAACAAAGTACCACCAATTGCGAAAGGATGGTACAATTATCAAAAGCAGAAACAATATAACTGATATAACAAGCCCCTCACCTACCCATGTGGTGTAATACATGAGCACATTGGCCCAGTCAGTGTAGTGGGTGTTAACTGCAGCGAATAATGTTTGCTTATCAAAGAGCAAAAACAAAATCCCTCCCGCTACTATCCAGAGAACATAAGGAATCAGGAAAAAAGGATTATATGTGCTATATGGCTTATGCTGCACTCTGCCCGTTTTTTTTGCCTTTAAAAAAGTTCTTTATACTATACCAGATCCGCAGGTACCAGTCCTTGGTAAAGACCCTAGAATCGTTGCGTGCAGAATTGATCAGCACGAAGGCAATAGGCAACAGCATACCGGTAGCCATCCACATACCCATCCATGTAGGTAATGATCCCGCTTTGGCAAGCTTCTCCCCGGTTACTGAAGTAATGTGGTAAATTACGAAAAAAGATACAGCTATCACTAATGGCATGCCCAGACCACCCTTACGGATAATAGCGCCTAAGGGCGCACCAATGAGAAACAACAGTATGCATGCGAAAGAAAGGGTAAACTTTCTGTTCAGCTCAATATTAAACTTTATATAGTTTTCATCCTGTATGGCCTTATCAGCAGAGGCCGGCAGCAACAGGGCCGTAATATTCCTGGCGCTATTGGTAGCCTGCTGTACCACTGTAGGGCGCAACGAATCTCTTACCAGCTGAATAAATGAAGTATCGTAAGTGCGTATTGCGGCGCCTTTTTCGAAGTTCATTACATTTTTCAGCGTGTCTCTATCCCGAAGACTATAGGCGGTAACATATGGGCCTACATAAGCATTAACGTTATCGTTCAGTCTCAAGCGAGAACGTTTTAAGCTATCCACTCCCTCCCTCAATTGCGCCACATTCATCATCTGGTAAGCATTCTTGAACAGATCTTCATTGGTGCGTGTGAGCTTGAATGAGGAAAGGTCAAACACTTTATCCCATTGCTTAAAATGCAGCCTGGTTTGTTCATAATCTGCAACGCCGCTGCTATTGTTGCGCTGTTCCATATAGCGCCAGCCGTCATGCAGACGGAAGATAAGGTACTGCTTGTCCGGCGTAGGGATCATTTCGCCTTCTTTTGCCAATACCACCTCATTATTGCCTAGCCCGGAACTATGATCGTAAATGATGATATTACGAATAGTATGACCGTCCTGATCTTTGCTGCCTACGCGAATGGCATAACCATCAATATCCCTGTTAAACTGCCCGGGACGAATATTTAAGGCCGGCTTTGAATTGCGCAGATCATAAAGCAGGGATAATGCCTTGAGATTAGCAACTGGTATTACGTTGTTATTGAACAGAAATGCAAGGCCGCCTATGAATGCAATGAACAGGAATAGTGGCCGCATAAATCTTAAGAGCGATATGCCTGCCGCTTTAATAGCCACTAGCTCAAAATGCTCACCCATATTACCAAAGGTCATGATGGAGGCCAGCAGAATGCCCAGCGGTAGCGCCATAGGCACCATAGTAGTGGACATATACGCCAGCAACTGCAGGATCATCCAGACGCCCAGTCCCTTGCCTATAAGCTCGTCCATATACATCCAGAAAAACTGCATGACAAGCACAAAGAGCGTAATGAAGAAGGTGACAATGAAAGGACCTATAAAACTGCGGATGATGAGTATGTCCAGTTTCTTAATCAAATGCCGTGCGAATTTGGTGCAAACCTACTAAAACAATAGCTTCCTGCTATCGCATGAACAGCAGCTAGTTTCATTTCTTCATTAATTTCTGTTGCTTGAACATCTAATGCTCCACGGAATATTCCAGGGAATGCTATAACATTATTTACCTGGTTTGGAAAATCGGAGCGACC
>JBQCEX010000505.1:0-2602 GCA_051959855.1 Flavipsychrobacter sp.
AGTGCCGCCATTTTCCAGCGCCTGTATGCAGTTTTTTATGTCGTTTTCGAAGTCCACCATAATAATTGTTCGTTTGTAATTTCCAGCGCGCACCTGAAATGGCCTTCCGGGCAAGCTTTATGACCATGCAAACCACAGGGACGGCAGTAAAGCCTTTCGGCTATCTCTACTATTCTGCTGTTATCGGACAATGGCCCAAAACCAAATGCGGGAACAGTGGAACAATATACTGCCGTAACAGGAGCATTGACTGCAGAGCTGAAGTGCAATGGCGCAGAATCATTCACATAATTCATAACCGCACCCTGCATAAGTGCGGCAGATTGTAAAAAATCAAGTTTGCCGCATAGGCTTTCAACCTTTGGATGACTGCTTGCCTTTAATATGCTATTGGCCATTTCAGTATCAGCGGGACCGCCGAGGAGGTATATTTTATGGTTAGCTGGTAATGCATTAATCAGCGAAACCCATTTCTCAACCGGGAATTGCTTTGTAAACCAAACAGAAGAAGGTGCAATACATACATAAGGACCGTCCTGTAATGGTTTTACCTTTTCATAGTCTGCAACAGATGGATATAAGCGAGGTCTTGCAGGTATATTATCTGTCAGATCGCAGATGAGTGCCTGGTTGCGTTGTGTTTCGTGAATGGGGTTAGCAGTATATGGTTCAGAGATAGTATGAGCTACCTTTTTGGTGAAGCAAAAAGAAAATGGATTCTTATCAAAGCCTACTTTGTACGGAACGCCAGACAACCATGTTAACAAACCGGAAGTAGCGAAGCGATGGATATTGATGACATAAGCATATTTTTCCTTTCTTATCCTCAGTGCCATACGGAGCAGGTTTCTCTGCTTTTGCTTCTTTTTATCCCATATTAATATATTGTTAATAAGAGGATTGTTTTTCAATAAGCCTTCGTTTCCCTTGCGGAGCAGAAAATCGATCTGTGCATCAGGATAAAACTGACGTAATTTCTCAATTACGGCTGTTGCGAGCACTACATCTCCTATAAAAGCAGTCTGAATAATAAGAAATTTGGCCATCTGAGCCGCAAAAATACGATTGAATTAATTGTTTAGCTTAGCTTTAACAGTAATAACTTTACCAATATTTACTATTCGGTATTAAATTTGTAATATTCAAAACATTCAATTGAAATAGATATACTATGAAAAGAATTCTTCTTTCTTTCAGTATTGTATTATTTGCAGGCAGCGTTGCAATGGCACAAAGTAACAAGGAGCAATTGCATATGTCGTCTACGGGTGTGCATGCCGCAGCTACGCAGGCAAATAATGTGAAACCGGAAGATATGGTGTTTAATACAGACACCCATGACTTTGGCACGGTGCCTGAAGGTCCTGCCGCCTCTTATGAGTTTACCTTTAAAAACAAAAGCAAGGAACCAATAATACTGCAGCATGTGCAGGCATCATGTGGTTGCACGACACCTACTTACTCGAAAGAGCCAGTATTGCCAGGTAAAGATGGTATTATTAAAGCATCTTATAATACCCAGGGACGTCCGGGCAATTTTGATAAGAAAATTACTGTGGTTTCTAATGCCGGTACAAAGGTGCTGACTATAAAAGGTGAAGTGGAAAAGGCGCCTACCAGCTCAGTGCCAGAAAATAATTCGATGATAAAAACCAACTAAAGTTGACTTTTTACAGTCTTAATTATTACTTTGCACAAACGAGCTTTTAGCGGAATTTAAATTAAAATAATATTAAAAACAAAAGAATAATCTCAATTTTAAAATTTATGAAAAAGTTGTTCGTTACTACACTGATCTGTCTGTCAGTTGGCGTTATTAGCGCTCAGGCACAAGGCCAGCAGAGCCCTGCTCAAAAAACTGTTGATGCTAATGGCCCTAAAATGATTTTCAAGGGCGGTGATACCTATGATTTTGGTACTGTGAAGGAAGGTCCGCTGGCTGAACACATTTTTGAATTCAAGAACACAGGTAAAGAACCATTGATCATACAGAATGCATCTGCATCTTGCGGCTGTACTACACCTGAATGGCCAAAAGAACCAGTTCTGCCTGGCAAAACTTCTAAAATAACTGTACGCTACAATACACAGGGTCGTGTAGGTCCTTTCACAAAGGATATATACATCCAGTCAAATGCATCATCTGAAGGTGATCGCATTCAGCTTCACATCAAAGGCACAGTTGTAGCTGCGGCTGAAGCTCCAAAACAGTAATTAAATCATTTTGATAACAGAAAATAGCCAACTGTCAAGTTGGCTATTTTTATTAAAGCTCATGCTAAGGTGAAATTTGCTTACACCATATTACTCTTCATTTTTACATCTGTGACTTGCTGGGCTCAGACAGGCACACCAGTTAAAGATAGTGTAAAGACAAATGGAGCAATATTTCATTTTGAAGAGCCTGATCTGTATGACTTTGGTGATATAACGGAAGGCAAAAGTGTAGTGCATGAGTTTACTTTTACTAATGTGGGTACCCAACCATTGATAATAACAGATGCTATGGCCTCATGCGGCTGTACGACACCTATATGGCCCAAGGAGCAGGTAATGCCAGGCAAAAAAGGCAAAATAGCAGTTACTTATCATTCTGCCGGAC
>JBQCEX010000506.1:0-4050 GCA_051959855.1 Flavipsychrobacter sp.
GTTTACACAGATCGACTGCGAAATGAGCTTCGTAGAACAGGAAGATATATTACAGACCTTCGAAGGTTTGTTCAAGCATGTCTTCAACGATGTAAAGGGTGTAAAGATGGAGGAATCTTTCCCACGCATGACCTGGGAAGATGCTATGTGGAACTACGGCAACGATAAGCCGGATATCCGCTACGAAATGAAGATACACAATGCCAAAGCCAAACATATTGTATATAACACGGCATTGAATGGCGTTGACTTCAAGGTGTTCAATGATGCCGAGACTATTTTGGCTATAACAGTGCCTAATGCAAGCGAATACACCCGCAAACAATTAGATGAGCTGACTGAATGGATCAAACGCCCGCAAATAGGCATGACGGGCTTGGTTTATATCAAATGCAATACAGATGGTACTTATAAAAGCAGCATAGACAAATTCTTTACAGAAGATAAGCTGAAAGAATTTGCGGGGCATTGCAACGCAAATTCCGGCGATCTGATTTTAATACTTGCAGGTGCAGAAACACGCACTCGCAAGGCTATGAGCGAGCTTCGCCTTGAAATGGGTCAGCGTCTCGGCCTGCGCAATCCGGATGTTTATAAGCCATTATGGGTTATAGATTTTCCTTTGTTCGAGTATGATGAGGAATCTAACACCTGGGCAGCACGCCACCATCCTTTTACATCGCCTAAGCCGGAACAGGTCGAATTAATGAGCCTGCCAGAAAGGTTCGGTGACATAAAGGCCAACGCTTATGATATAGTGCTCAATGGTACTGAAATAGGCGGTGGCTCCATCCGCATCTTCCAGCGTGACTTGCAGGAGAAAATGTTTGCTGCGCTCGGCCTCAGCGATGAAGAAGCGCAGGAAAAATTTGGTTTCCTCTTAGGCGCCTTCGAATATGGTGCACCGCCACATGGTGGTATCGCCTTTGGTTTCGATAGGCTTTGCGCCTTGTTAGGCGGTCAGGAAACCATCCGCGATTTCATAGCGTTCCCTAAGAACAATGCTGGTCGCGATGTAATGATAGATGCCCCATCTGCTATAGATGATAAGCAACTTGATGAATTGAATCTCAAGGTAACAGTTGAATAATTTCTGCCAATATTAAATGCGCCTGTTTACAAAACAGGCGCATTTCTTTTTATAGTTCCACTCCTATACCATACACTATCCTGCCATTCTTCCAGTCAAAGGAAGGTGTTATATGGTAGAAGTAGCCAACATTCAGCGTTATATAATACAGGTCCATATACTTCAGGCGTACTAGGTTGTTCAGCATTAGCCCCGCTTCATGATATGCATTGTCCGGCACAGCAAAATCTACCTTTGTATGCACTTCAGGATGGTTCAGCGTTCCATATAGCATGTTATATCCCAGGCTTATATTAGGTGCCGAGCTTACTTGGCCATCAGGCTTTTCCAGTTTATATAGTTTCCAGTCAAAATCATGTCGTAGCGCTAAGGTTACAAACTGGTCAGTATAGTATGCATAAGGCGTCATGGTCAGTAGTCCGCCAAAGCCGTATAGCGATGATGTTGCATCATAGCTATATCCATTGCCTGCAAATAACTTGCTTATCGGCAGTGGATTATCGCTCCAAGATTTGCCGCCTTCTACCAGTATATGCTCATAGCCCAGCCTGTTTACATGTTTGTTCCACAGCACAGCTGTTATGGCTTGTGTATAGCTGGTCTGCATATTTCCGCTGCTTAGGTTACCCATAGTTACACGGCCATACCATATGGGGTATTTAGAGCCCAGGCTATTGTAATAGCCGAATATAGGCGCGCGTCGTTCGGCAAAAGCATAGCGTAGGTTCAGGGTCACCTCCTGCGCGTCAAATTGATTGTAGCTTTTGCCTTCATACACCATGGCATAGTCATATTTGGGTATTATATGCTCTTGGTTGCCTATCAGCTCTGCGTTCCAGTACCCGAAGCGTTTCCGCACACTTACTTTAAACGATTCTATATTGTCCACCCGGCTCATCAGGTAGCTCTTCAGATAGTTTTTATCCAGGTCACGGTTCAGATTTATTCTGCCGGGGTCACGTAGATCATTATCATAAGCCGCTCTTATCACAAATTCCTTGTACTTATCGGCGTACACTTCAGCAAACGCGCCATATTTCCAGTGCACATCGCCAAATCCATAGCCGCCCCAGCCGCCTACGGATAGCCACTTTGTCAATTTTTCATTGGTTTGCAGCCCAAGCCCTATACGCGATTTTTCATACTTGTTATAACTATACAGTCTTTTCAGGTCCACATCCACCATTCCTATAGGCAGTTTCGCTTCGGGTAGCTTACGCATGTAGTTAGTTATTTCATCAAAATGATATTTGTCTCCCAGGCTATCCATAAACTGGTAGGTGCGGTTTTCTTTCTCATCCAACTCCACCGGCCGCAGTGCATACCAGCTCACATCATTTAGGTCATCCGCATTGGGCATCAGTTTTACGGTGTGTACTTTGTCAAAACGAAAATCTTTATCCTTATTCCAATTCACAGAATCTATTTGCGAGTTGCCTTTCATGTGCAGTGTGTAGCTCAATTTTTTATCCGCCTTTATCTGCCAGTCTATTATATAGTTTAGCTCACTGGGAAACCACCTGCCCTCTGTCTTCTTGTATTGCTGTTCTATCCTTACAGAGTGCTTCAGTTGCTTGTTCTCGCCAATAGCTACCAGCTGGGTTATAGCATATCCGTCCGAATTTATATATACAGTACCACGCAGTCCATCAAAGCTTCCTTTTGGTCTGAAGCTCATTACCCACACAGTATCTTTCCCTTGTAGTAGTTCATCATTCAGGTTAAAGTCATAATGCAGTCCCCAGCCCTTGCTTATAGGGTTTTTATAGTCTTTGCCATTCAGTGTCATGTAATCATTATATGAGTGAAAGGGTAGGGTATTGGTCACGAGACTGGTAAACATCGATTTTTTAAAGCCTGACAATCTGGATCCTATTACTTCCTCCTGTAGCTGCTGCGGTTTCTGCCAGGTTCGTATGCTATACGTTTCAGACATGAGCAAGTGCTGTCCACTTAAAAACTGTTTTAACTCACGCGAATCCTTGCTGGTATCGTTTAGTGCAGAATCTGGAAAAATAGCATCACACACCATTTTGTAATATATTTTGCATCGGTACCAGTCATATTTATCCGGGTCGTTTCTGTCACGGTTGGCTATGGTCAGGTTTATCAGGCGCCGCATTTTATCGTAGGGTGGCGTTACTACCACCTCTTTCAGGCTGCCTTGCTCAGGTTTCAGTCCTATGTTTATTTCCCTGCCGTGGTAGGGCAATTCTATACGGCGGCTTTCATATCCCAGGTATCTTATTTCTATAAAGCCCACCTTGGGCGGTAGCTGCACTTCAAAATTTCCATTCAGGTCACATACAGTGCCTTGTCCGCTGTTTCCTATTTTTATCGTCGCGAAGGGTAATGGTTCTTTGCTGGCTGCATCTGTTACTTTACCTCTTATTATATCCTGGGCCTGTAGGTTTAGGGCAATCAATAAAAACAAATTGCTCAGCACTAACTTCAATTTCATTTGTTGTGTGTTGTTTGGGTGTATGGTAATGGTTTAAATTTATAAAACGCTGTTTACGTTTATTTATTTCCATAGCAAGATTGAAACCAATTTTATCCACAGACAGCATTATGTGAAAAATTCCCCCTTTTTTTAACCCGATGGCCAGTTTTTATTTGTGGATATCTTTTCTTGGAAACGCCTGTTCAATAATAGTACATTGCAATGCTATATGCAGGTAATGCAATTCTGCAACTGCATATAACATTTGCTGATTTGCGGGTCATTATATCAGCTAATTAGTAATAGTTCTTTGAAATACGTAAACCCTGATCAGGATATCTTTTAACCGCCTAACCAATTTCAAGCGAGACAAAATCTCCCATGTCCAAAGAATGAGACATTTTGGGACATTTTGTAACATTTTGAGACATTTCCTCTTTTTACTGTAAGTCTTTACTATAATGGCTTTCAGCCGAAAATCGAGGCTCAGAATGTCGCAAACACTAAATTATATCCC
>JBQCEX010000507.1:0-2095 GCA_051959855.1 Flavipsychrobacter sp.
ACTGGAAATGGAAAAACAAGACAATGCTCTTTACTGCATATCGTAACCCGGGTCCTGGACGCGTAGCTGTATACGGTTGGTGGAATCCTGTTACAAAAGATCATGCAAGCATTGCTGAGGATGAGTTCACTGATGATCAAATGTTAAAAATGGGTTATACTCAAAAGCATTTGCAATTCTATGCATTCACTCGCCGTGGTGCTAACTATGTTGCTGTTTATCGCTGGAGAGTGAGCAAACATAACGACTGGGTTACTATTCCGGAAGAAGGTGATACTGACGCTTACATCAAAAAAGGCTATCACCATAAAACTTTCCAGTATTTTGGTATAGCACGCTCTACTGATGCAAAAGTTTACAATCAGCTTTAATTCAATCTTAACAACTTATAAAAGTAAAGGTTGCCAACTGGCAACCTTTACTTTTTATCGCTTTACTGTATTTTTATAATACTTGTACTATAAGGAATTTCAGGTATTGGGTAGATGGTATATTCCACAGTATCGGATGGTCAGAGGCCTGAGTTTGCCAGGTCACCTGTCTTAGTTTGCGCCTTGCATCTTTTGCTGCCATTCCAATGATGTCGAGGAACAGCTCAGGCGGTACGAGGTTAGTACAGCTGGCTGTTACCATAAAACCACCTGGCTTGGTAAGCTTCATTCCCCTGAGGTTTATTTCTTTATAACCAGTTATAGCCTTTTGTATATTCTCCCTGCTTTTGGTAAAGGCAGGTGGGTCCAGCATTACTACATCATATCTTTTGCCCTCTGTCACCCACTTCTTCAGCACATCAAAGGCATTAACGGCTTCAAACGAGCATATATCTTCAAAGCCATTCAGTTGTGCATTCCTGCGTGCCGTGTCAACTGCAGTTTGGGAAATATCGAGCCCCAGCACACTTTTAGCTCCATAATGTGCAGCATGCATGGAAAATGTACCTGTATAACAAAAAGCCTCCAGCACATTTGCCCCCTTTACTATGTGCTGTATAGCTCGTCTATTATCCTGCTGGTCCAGGAAATAGCCTGTTTTCTGACCATTTTCTATATCTACATGAAATTTGAGGCCATTTTCGTTCAGAATAATATTGGTATCGAAGGGAGTTGATAAGAAACCCTTTTGCTGTGGTAAACCTTCTAATTCCCGTACCGGCACATCATTTCTTTCATATATACCCTTAGGACTAAATATTTTTTGCAAGGCAGCCACAATGGCACCTTTCCAGTTATCAATACCTAATGCAAGTGTCTGAATGACAAAATAATCATTAAACTTATCAATGATTAATGCAGGCAACTGGTCTGCTTCACCAAATATCAGGCGGCAATTTTCCACGTAACCTATCTGCTGCCTGTATTCCCAGGCTGATTTTATGGTCTTGTAAAAGAAATCATCATCTATAATCTCATTTTTATCACGCGTCAGCAACCTGATTCTTATCTGCGAAGCCGGGTTATAATATCCTTTCCCTACGAAAGAGCCATTATAAGAGTACACTTCTACTATATCGCCCGGTGCAGCCTCACCTTCCGCATCTCCCAGTTCGTTAGCAAATATCCACGGATGGCCATTTATGATTCTATCTCCAATTTTCTTTCTTAGAAAAAACTTACTCATGCTGCAAAAATAATCATTGCAGCGGGTATCACCTTTTATTAATAGCAAAGCAGCATATTCTTAATTATTTTTGTATTGTTATAAGAATCTATGCTGGAGAAACTCATCATAAAGAATTATGCTATAATAGATAATGTAGCGCTGGAGCCTGATGCACATCTTAATACGGTGACCGGTGAAACCGGCGCAGGCAAGAGCATTATTCTAGGAGCATTATCTTTAATTCTTGGAGAACGGGCGGACACCTCTGTACTGATAAATAAAGAGGAAAAATGCGTTGTGGAAGCACATTTCGATGTTGCTGATAATAAACAATTCAGAAAAGCGCTGAAGGAAAAAGAGCTTGATGATGAGAAACAGTGTATTATCCGTCGCGAAATAAGCAGTAATGGGAAATCACGTGCATTCATCAATGATACACCTGTTACTCTAAACGTACTAAACCAGCTTACATCCTTACTGGTTGACCTTCACCAGC
>JBQCEX010000508.1:0-17095 GCA_051959855.1 Flavipsychrobacter sp.
CAGGTCCGACAAATTATTTAAGTATTGGTTCTGGTAAGTGATATAGTCATTAAATGCGTTCAGCCGGTCATCTATTGGTGCTATGCCTGCTTCGTACCTGTATGATGCATGCTTGTAATTTTCGAACGATAGGTTCATTACATCTTTCGATTTTTCCATCACGGCACTCGCTTTTTCATAGCCCAGTTGCAAATTGGCATCATTTATAGCTGACTGCTTCTGCACATTCTCGTATAGCAGCTTGCTTTCTTCATAGTTTATCTTGTTCTTCTGCGTCTGGAAGTATCGGTTACCTCCTGTAAACAATGGCCACGTTGCTCTTAGCGACCAGTACTGCGCCGGGTACCAGGCAGGTCCCGCAGCATCAAAGGGTTCAAACCTGGTATCGTTTTGCTGTGTACTATAATTATATAACACTGTGAGTACAGGTATAAAAGAGGCTTTGGTCGACCTGTATTGGTTCAGGCTTATAGTTACCCGTCTCATGGCCAGCCTCACTTGCGGATCTTCTGTGAATGCAGCCCCACCTCCGCTCACCAATTCATTTTCCAGGCTCGATTCTATTGTCAGCGAATCACTAAGCGACATGTTCAGCAATGCCTTCAGGTTGTTGGCTGCCGTCTGCATCTGGTAGTTGGCAGTTATGTAGGTCTCTTCGGCACGTTCAGTATTTAGCTTGGCAGTATTTACACTTGCCTCATTCACCGTTCCTTCCTTAAATTTGTTTGCAGCCGACTGATATACGCTGTCAGACAGGGCAGCGCTCTGCCCTGCCAGTCTTGCAGCTTCCTTCATCAGCAGGTAAGAATAGTATTGCGATGCTATCTGTTGATAAACGCTCTTGCGCATATTAGCCAGGGAATCCCTGCTCATCGCCTCTGCCTCTTTAGCTATGCGCACACCCAGCCAGTTCTGCACATTTAGTATATCCATCTGCGCGCTCACGCCGCCGTTATAAATATATTGCTGTCCAAACTGCACCGGTCGCACAGCCCCCGCCGGCGCATTAGGGTCAAACAGGGCTAATGGCACAAACGTTGTGGTCAGCGACAGGTTATCAGTATAGCTCCCGTTGGCCGATGCCTGTGGCAGCAAGGCGCTGTACGATTGCTTTTTTGTATAATTAGCCTTTTGCAGGTCTAGTTGAGAGCTGCGTATGGTTATGTTGTGTGCATCAGCATATCTCCAGGCATCATCAATACTCTTGAAGATCACCTGTCCTTCAGCTATCGATGCTGAAAGTAGCAAGATACCAATATGTATAAATCGCTTAAACATTGCTTGTCAATGCGGTTATTTAATACTTGTTGTTAATACTGCATGTACCCATATAGGTATCAGTTTCTTCCGTTCTTCCATCAGCTCATTAAACTCCTGCTGACCTATACTGCCTATCTGTTGCACTATCGGTTTTGCTATGAACGGAAAAACAATCATCCCCATCAGGTTCATGATCAGTTGCAGCGGGTGTATGTTTAGTTTATTCCCAGCCGCTTCCCTTATCTGTTTCATAAAGTGCGACTCCTTCAATTTCTGATGCACCTCCAACCTTGCCGCAAGCACCTTGGGGTCATTCCGTAGTGCATTAATGATGAACAACGGCATCTCAGGGTTCTTTATCAGCGCATCTATATACTTAGCCACCAGTTGCTCCAGTTTCTCCTCCAGCTTCAGGTTCGTATCATTTAGTATCTCTTTCACACTCTTCAGAAAATCCTGCAGCGTTTCCATCATTATTATATCAAACAGCTTTTCCTTACTCCTGAAGTAGTAGTTCAGCAATGCCAGGTTAAAGCCAGCCTCCTCAGCTATGTCCCTTGTCCTGGTCGCCGCATACCCTTTTTGCAGAAACACTTTTCGCGCTGCTTCCTTTATCCTTTCTTCAGTACTGCTATTCTTTTCTATTACTTGCTTTTTCATATCAGCAACACAAATGTAGAATTAAATTTCTGATTTAAACAAATTATTTAATCATTTGATTAATAACTATAGACAATGCTAATAGGCTTTACAGAAGTTTTCACAATACCTAAGCGCTTAAATTTATATCTTTACTATATAGTACACAAGTATGCCTGACAGACCAATTATTATTATTGACGACGACAAAGACGACCTTTATTTTATAGAAAAAATTGTGCATCAGCTCGATATCCAAAGACAGCTGGTTACTTTTACAGATTGCACAAAGGCTCTTACCTACCTTAAAAACACTGACAAGCCCCCCTTCCTCATTTTTTGCGATATTAACATGCCCCACATGAATGGCATAGAATTTCGCACTGCCATCTGTCAGGACGAGAAATTAAAACTTAAAACCATCCCCTTCCTTTTCCTAACCACCGCAATTAACAATTTTGAAGTGAAAGAAGCCTATAAGCTCACCGTACAAGGTTACTTCAAAAAACCCGACAACATATCCGATTACAAAAAACTCTTCGAAAGCGTCATCTCCTACTGGTCAAAAAGCGAGCACCCCTACAATAGAGAAATGAACTAATAAATATTTGCTGGAAATTTTTTGCCCTTAGCAAGAGCTCAACCTTCACGGTCCCTTGCGTCGCACACTTGTACGCTTTGCTCGCTACTCTGCTTTTACAATTCGCAAACTCTCTCTCTGTCTTTCTTTATTGGTGAGCATAAGTATATACGCTCCAGGATGTAGGGTGTGCGTATCTATAGACAGCTTGTCCTGGCTTGCTACCGTTTCATAAACTTTACTGCCAACAATATCAAATAGTTGAATAACAGTTCCCTTATTTATATTGGCTATATTCAGAACATCTGTCGCGGGATTAGGATACACCTCTAAATTCGCGAAGACTTTTACATTGCTCACCGATGTTGGCTTCAGCGTTGTTATATAATTGCAATAAGTGCCGCTGTCACATCCATACACCGTAAGGCATACTTGTATTAGGCCCGTGTCAGAATAAGTATGCGAAGGATTGAGCGCTTTGGACGTTGAACCATCACCGAATACCCACTTTACACTATCGGGTGTATTGGAACCTGTATAACTGAAATTCATCAGTGCCGGTACATGTGTGCTATCTCCGGTTACCGAGAACATAGGTGTAGGTTCTGTGCTTAATGTACAGCCGTCATTGTAGCCATATTTCACAACAAAATAGTCGGTCTCACCGCCATGGCTGTGATATGCAGATATACCTTTAGCGAAAATCGAGTCACCGACCCAGCCTCCTATGTATACATTCCCATCGCGATCAGATGTGGCAGCTTTTCCCATGTCATAAAATGCATCTGTATGAAATTGGTCCAATTTCAACAGTTTACCACTCGAATCAATTACGATGAATACTGGGTTCCATCCTTCGGAACTAGGCGTGATAATCGTATCGCCACCATATTCGGCAATTCCAGTAATCACACCGGTTGCAACAATCTGGCTGTTATTCTTTAGAGCTATCGAATTGATTGAATTCACTGTTATTGATGGGCTACTATTTAATTTAGTATGCCATTGTATTTTTCCAAGAGTATCAAGTTTAAAAAAAGCATTTATGTTTGCTGATGTGTGAGTGACAGTATCTTTATCCAAAATTACAGCAACGCCATTACCAATTGCACTTGCATAAAGCCCATTGTTATTATCATAAATCAAATCCGAAAAGAAACCGGATCTTATACTGTCAACCCAAATGTAATTATCATTTGAATCATATGCAGTCAAATAAGCGTCTACCAGATTGCCAAAATCGTTAACTGAAATAACGTTTGCATAACAATTGCCTGATTTTTTATTGAATACAACTTGTTGACAATAAGCAAAAGTGTCCATTGGCATCTTAATCGCAGAAATCAATTGCCCTGACGTGTCGTATTTTAAATCATAAGTTCCCGTCGTACTTGTTATACTTGGCGTTATTTCGACGCCATTCTTTATTAAAGAGTAATAGTGAATAAATCCTTTACCATCAATTGCTAACGTTGATTGAAAGGCCGCCGCGTCACGTGTGGCTTTCGAATCGGCTCCAATAAATTTTACCCATTTAAACTTACCGGAAGTATCATATTTTGCAATAAAGCACGTTAAATTATCACTTGTAACTACCGTATCATATCCCAGATGCTTATTATTTCCAAACAGGTAACCTATTGTATAAATACTACTCCTATTATCATAAGCGATGCCGTAACTTCTTGAGAAATATTGCGCATCCAATAACTTCGCCCAGCGAATTTTACCATCCGCATTGTAACTGGCAATGAAAATATGCGGGGTCGGAGTAGCTCCACAGCAGGTGGGGTTAAATGCATGCGCCATGTAAAATGTATCTGCTTGTATATTTTTATCGCCCATTGTCGTAGTTATGTAGATGTTCCGGTTATCATCCGTACACATGTGCGTCACTTGCTCCCAATCCGTAGAATACATCAGGCTAGATGTGCTTCCACCACCTGTTGCCCACTTATAATTTTGAGCTTGTGATTGGTTCACGGATAATATTGCAAAACAAAGCAACAGTAAAAGTCTGCCTTTCATAGAACGGTTTTCATATTAAAGTTAGGTACTTAGCAAGAGCTCAACATTCACCGTTCCTTGCGTCGCACTCTTGTACGCTTTGCTCGCTACTCTGCTTTTACAATGCGCAAACTCTCCCTCTGTCCTTCTTTATTGGTGAGCACCAGTATATACGTCCCTCGATGTAGGTTGTGAGTATCTATAGACAGCTCCTCCTTGCTTGTAACGATTTCATAAACTTTACTACCAACAATATCAAAAAGCTGAACGGTGGTGCCTTCATCTATGTTTGCTATCTTCAAATTATCCACTATTGGATTAGGGTATACCTCTAAATTCGGGAAGACTTGTACGTTGTTCACCGATGTTGGCTTCAGCGTTGTTATATACGTGCAATAAGTGCCGCTGTCACATCCATAGACCGTAAGGCACACTTGAATCGTTCCTGTGTCGGTATATGTATGTGATGGACTTAATGTTCGCGAAAAACTTCCATCTCCAAATTCCCACCTTACACTATCAGGTGTATTGGACCCTGTATAACTGAAATTGATGTGTGCCGGTACATGTGTGCTATCTCCGGTTACAGCGAACATGGGTGTAGGTTCTGTACTTAATGTACAGCCGTCATTGTAGCCATATTTCACAACAAAATAGTCCGTCTCACCGCCATTTGTATGGTATGCGGATATTCCATTTGCAAAAATTGAGTCGCCGACCCAACCGCCTATATATATATCGCCAATTAGGTCGGAAGTTATGCACGTCCCACGATCATAAAAGGCATCGCCGTGTAGCTGGTCCAGCTTTAACAGTTTTCCATTAGAGTCAGCTATTACAAAAATAGGATTCCATCCTTCAGTAGAACCACTCTTGAGGCTATCAGCCTTGAAATTTGCCGCGCCTGCAAAATCCCCAGTCACAGCAATATGCCCTCGAGACGTTAATGTCATCGCCAGAAACGCATTTGTATTGTGAGATGGCGTTCCTGTCATTTGGATTATCCATTTATTGTTTCCGAAAGTATCTAACTTAAATATAGCGGATACAGTTGAACCTAAATTTAGAGCAGAATCGTTGGAAATAACAAATGGGATATATTGCCCGACACCTATTCCATAAATACCATTTTTTTCATCATAATCTATTCCTGTAACGATTCCCGACCGTACGCTGTCCGCCCAAATTATATTGTCCGACTTATCAAATTTTGTAATACAGTTATATAAAAGATTTCCAAGGTCATTAAGTGAAATTATATTGGCAAATAGGTCGTTGGTTGTCTTATTAAATACCGCTTCCTGAATATACGCGAAGCTATCCAGCGGCATCTTATTTGCTGAAAGCAAATTGCCCGAAGAATCGTATGTCAAATCATATGTTCCACTTGTACTGCTCAAGCTAGGGGTGATCTGGACACCATTTTTAATTACAGAGAAGTAATGAATAAGACCTTTGCCATCGATGGCTATGGTTGATTGGTAGCCTGTATGCAATCGTGTTGACACATTGTCCGGCCCAATGAATTTGACCCATTTAAAATTGCCCGCTGTATCATATTTTACTATGAATGAAGTTAGGTTGTCACTTGCTATCACCGTATCGTAGCCAAGGTGTTTATTATTTCCATATAAATAACCAATCATGTAAATATTACCAGCACCATCTGATTTGATTCCATAACATCGTGAAAAATACTGTGCGTCAAAGAGTTTTGCCCATCGTATTTTTCCGTTTGCATTATAACTGGCAACAAAAATATGAGGTGTTGGTGTAGCACCGCAACAGGTGGGATTAAAAGCGTGTGCCATATAAAATGTGTCTGCTTGTATGTTATCATCCCCCATCGTCGTCGTAACATAAACATTACGGTTATCATCCGTACACATGTGCGTCACTTGCTCCCAGTCTGTGGAATACATCAAGCTTGAGTTACTTCCACCACCTATTGCCCACTTGTAGTTTTGAGCTTGTGATTGGCTCACGGATAATATTGCAAAACAAAGCAACAGTAAAAGTATGCCTTTCATAGAACGGTTTTCATATTAAAGTTAGGAAGAAACGATAAAAGTGCAATCCCGCTAAATAACGGGATTGCACTTGTGTGAAAATGATTGTTAATGAATAATACTTACACGCTCAGTGTATAGTGCCCGTCCGTTCTCCTGCATTTGCAAGATGTACACGCCGGCTGCAAAACTGCCCGTCTGCAAATTCATAGTTCCATTTGTATCCTTTACCTGCCTGTTGGCAACTATCTTTCCTTTCATGTCATAGATCACTATGCGTCTGTCTGCGTCTTTCTCAATACCATAGATATAGTTTACGTTAAGCTGCGATCCTGCCGGGTTAGGATATACCACCAGTCCGGTTGCAGTCTCGGTAATAGTATTCGCCTGCGGCTCTTCCGGCTGCGTTTGCTTTTCAGCCGCCCAGCCGCAAGGATAAGGCACTGGTATAGTAAGCGTATCATAACAAGCCTGCCCGGTTGCCGGGTTGGTAAACGTTATTTCCACGGTCGCCCTACTTGGCGGCGGTACGCTTAAGGTCGTAAAATGTATGGTCGGCAGCGAAGTACCTCCGCTATATATCAGGGTGAATGGCGTAACCGGCCCTGTACTCAACGCTATCTTCAGCAAGGTGCCGGACGGCGGCGTAGCGAGGAAGTTAACGTTCAGGTTATAGCCTGCCGGTGTCGTTGAGCTGCAGGTGAGTACTGCCGACTGTATGGAACCGCATGGCCCTCCGGTACAGTTCTGCATGGTTACCTGCATCGAGTCAGATACTACTCCGGTAGTACAGTATTGATTGGCCAGTGCCAGTTGATAATAATCGGTAAGCCCGGCTGTACCAGTCAACGCCAACGGGGTGATGACAGCATTTGATCCGGATCTGAAACCACCGCCATTCTTCAACCATGTCCAGGAGTAGAATGTGCCTGGCGGCCCGTTCAGGCTATCTCTTACTGCCTGCTGGCATATATTATAACAACCGCTTGGGAACCAGGCCAGCCAGGTTTCGGGCGAGTATGGTATGAGTGTATCAGCGTAATTGGTGCAACCAAATGTGTCGGTACACCACACGCGCAAGGCGCCGCCGCCCGTTACAGTCGTTGTAGACCCATAGCCGCCATTGCTCCAGTTATAATGATAGCCGGCTATTGGAGTGCAGGATGCACTTAGTTGATATTTAGCGCAGTTCAGCGCTGTCACATTGCTGATCACTGGTGGCGCTGGTAATGCGTGTATGATGACCGTATCAGCCAATGAAGTATCCGGCGCACAATGGAAAGATGTGGTATCTGTGGCTACAATTCGATAAACATAAATGCCTGCACTAAGCCCGGCATCATGTAAATAATTGCCGCCACTTGATAACGCAGTTGTTCCCCGGTACCATTTGTAGGTAAATCCCGGCCAATGATAACAATTCAGTGTTACAACATCACCTAAGCAATAGCTGGTTTTACCCCTTATGGTCAGGTCGGGCTTTGTTTCTATCGTTACGCCCGTAAACGTTGTATGGTCCCAGCATTGGTGAATGTCACGAACGACCAGGTAATATACCCCGGTTACAGTAACAGGATCAAAAGAAGCCGAAGTGCCATCTGACCATAGATATGATGCAACAGGTACAACGCTTGTATGGGTATCTGCGACCAATGTATCGGCCATACCTGAACAAGTATAAAAATTAGGATTTATAATAAGATCACCTCGAGTGTTCGGATAGGTACTATCCATTAATGTCCCGGAGCTATAAATACAACCGAACTGATCTGTGACTTGAAGCTGCACTATATTAGGAGTCGCAGGAGGAGTTCCTGAATATAAATAACCTTTTTGAGGATTTGCCAATAAGCTTCCTGTATTGTCACCAAAGTCCCAGAAATAATTGGCTATGGGAGCGGTTGCTGGAGAAACCGTGGATCTGAAATACATAGGCACCTGGTCGCAGCCATTAATCGTAGAGTCATGAATACTTACGGAAGTAACTGGACTACTTACAATAATGGTATCTACCGCAGTGCAGGTGTTTACTCCGGCCCCGCCTGTAGTTACGGTTTCAGTCACAATGTAGCTGCCTGCAGACAATACATAGCTGAACGAGCTCCCTGTTCCGCTGGTTATATGTGTACCTCCCACTGTTCTGACATCCCAGCCTACGCTTGCTATTGTCCATGCAGGCAAGGTTGGTGAAACGTCGGTGAAGTTATAGGTATAGCTGGGAGATGAGCATGTTGTCGTTACATTAAACTTAGCTACTACCGGAACACTGTCTAACTGGCTCACGCTTATATTACATCCGCCCGTTGTTGCTGTATAGGTTAAGTAGTAGTAGCCGGGGCTTGTATAGATGATGGTTGTTGAGCTATCATTGGGGTGCGTAATGATCACACCACCTGTGCTGCTCCAGGCAGGAGACGTCGCGTGGCCACCTCCCACAACAAAACCGGTCGCTTTCATTGTATCGCAGTCTGTCATAACACTTATTCCAAGACTATAACTGCAGGTCGGGCAATGGCCTTTTGTTATGTGAATTGTATCTGTCCTAAAAAAACACGTAGTAGTTGAAACATCTGCATAATAATAACCCGTATCTGTTGCTATTAAAGGATACGCACTACCCTGTGGTGAGCCGCTTTTATACCATGTATAACCCGTTATAGTACCTGTATTTTTAGATGCTATTGTTAATGTGTCCCTCATTACCGTTGCTGTATCGCAATAGGTGATGGTATTTTTTGTCAGCACATGTATGTATGGCGCCCTTACATAGGCAGTTATATGTGCTGAAGCATAAGAATGGCATGTCCCCGGACCATTACCCAGTCCCGTAACGGTTACAGTCATCGGCACAATACCGGAATTCGTTGGCACATAATAAAGATGTACGGTGTCTCCGACTGTCGACGTATCTACCGTTCCATCACCCCAGCTCCAGGCATAAATACCAGGTCCTGTTGCTCCGTCTATATAGAAATCACTTGATACGTCGCCGTTGCAAGTCGTATCATTTCCTGCCACTTTTAAGTTTAATACTGCCTGAGAATCTACTGAAATGCCCTGGTAAATGGTTGTATCGAAGCTGCACGTACTAATAACCGCCTTTACGGAGAAAAGTCCGGCTACATGGTTCCATAAGACCGTCGCATACGTACTGTCGGCTCCCGCTACAACTGTACCTGCGTTTGAAGGCACTGCCCCTGTAAAATTCATGATGGACCAACGGATCTTCACATCTTTATCCATCGCTATATGCGTGTCAAAATACCAATAGCTGTCGCTGCACTGATCGCTTGGCGCTCCCAGCCACGGATGATAAATTTTGAGACGTACCAGCACTTGCGTAACAGTACTTACACAATATGGACTGTCTAAGGACACGCGATAAACCTGCAGGGTATCAACGGTTGTATCGGTAGGAAATACCCAGTGAACAGCCATTGAATCACCTATCGGCGCATCGAATATGTTGCCGCCTTTGGCCACCCACTTAAAAATATAACCGTCCTCATGGGTATGGGCATGGTAAGTGTATGCCAGGCCGGAACACACAACGGTTGGTCCTGTCACTGAATCAACGGGATCTGAGGCTTGTGTCGCAGTTACAATAAAAGGATCAGGCGAACAGAAGGCCGGGTAACCGCTTAGGGGTGTCACCACGATAGTATAAGTACCGGGGTAAGGATAAGCTGGCGCTATTGTTGATCCGTTCAACACTTGCGGCAGGCCGGGACGCGGCCCTGTAATCGTCCATGTGCCGCTCAAGCCGCCGGAAAGGCTTAAAGTTGGGCCAGCAAACGGATTAGTGCAAACTATTTGTGGCCCGCTGATGATGGGTGGATCATTTACCTGTATGGAAAATGTCGTGTCTCCGCCGCAAAGCCTCAAGCTGTTCTTAAACCAAACGTGAACTTGATAGGTACCGGCTGTATCAAAACGCAACGCTACCGCATTGGTGTGCCGTCCGCTCACTACACAGTTGGGATGACCAATAACGCCCCAATTGTATTCTGTTCCCGGCCAAAGCGGTATACTGATGGGGTACGGATGATGAGTGCAGAAAAAGTTGCTCATGCCTGTAATCACAGGACTATGTTGTACAAGCGGTATTTTCACTGTGGTCACTTCAGAGCATAGGGTTCCGCAGCCATTATCCCAAAGACTGACTGTATTGTAACCGTCTTTGTTGGCACCGTTCCATTGCACTAGTATTGAGCTGCCATATGGTGTACTGGACAGAATAGTTCCTCCGCTTCCTACACTCCACATATAGGCGCCCGGGCTGCAAACCGGGTCAGTCGAATAAGTGGCGGTATCATTTTCACAAAGTACCGATGGACAATATATTTTGGGGCCGGGGCTGGAGCTTACCGTTATCGTTGTGCTGGCAGATGTAGCCGAGCAGCCACATTCATTCGTTACGGTTAGTGTTACTTTATATGTCTTAGCAGTGGTATAGGTATGTGAAGGGTTTTTTAAATCCGAGGTGGTGCCGTCGCCGAAATCCCAATAGTAATCGGTAATACTGGAACTGCTGTCTATCGGCGTTAAGTCTTTAAACAGCACTTTAGTGTTTTTACAAACACCATAGGTCGTTGTTGGAAAGCTTAGGCTATCAACGGTAAAAGATGGGTGCGGTGGTTTGATCTTCTGAATACAGACAGCCTTTGTTATCACGCATCCTCCAACGGATGTATCAATAACCGTTATAGTAGCCGTTTTAGTAACTGTATCGAAACTTACAGTAATACTACTATCAGTCGAGGTGGTGACGTTCCCGCCTGAGAATAGCCAGGAATTTTTATCACCTGAATGTAGTCCCCTGACAATGAAGGTAGCAGTACTTCCGGCGCAAAGTTTAGGACAGCCGTTAGCGTCATCAAGCAATGCGGGACCCGGCGGAGGGTTCACCCTCTTCGACGTATCAAACGACTGGCATGCGATTCGTTCTGTGGTGACAATATAGGGTGCTGGAATTGGTACAACTGTTACCGTATCATATGCGCGGTCAATAAATACACCTGCACTATCTCGTTCACAGCTAAAAACGATGGTACCTAAATGGCCGAAGCTAATGTTGACAGATGCGCCACTACCGGTTATTGTTCCGTAGATGCCACTTAGTGTCCAATTGTAAACAACGCCTGAGCGTGCCGGGGCGATATAAGTATAGTTCCAGGTAGAACCATAGCAGACTGTTTTTCGTCCGCTGATTGTTTGTCCTCTTGCATAAGAAATTCCGAAAAGCCATAGTGCGGCAATGAGCAAACAGCTAAGTCTGTTTTTCATGTAGGTTGTATTTTAAGGTGAATAATGAAACTTTCTTTGGGGAGGAACCAATCAACATCATATAATCCAGGCGGATTACTGTACAGAAAGCTAGCAGATAGACAGGGTAACTATTCGTTCTTTCTCAGGTTTATAGCAACACAATAAGCTCAAATATATTCATCCTACTATGCTTTCTTAACCGCTAAACAACGGGGTACGCAATAGATATTACTTATAATTACTTTACTTACATTCTATTTTGTGGATATCTTCTTTTGGAAACTGCATTCTCAAAATCGTAACTTACACACGGCTGCCTCCCCGGTGCCCGCTCTTTGACAAACCTGTAAACCCAAACTATCAAACGTCTTCCGTAAAGTGGACATTCTTGGCATTTCACATAGTATTCCCCTCTTGAGAGTGATAAGGGGTATGTTCCTCCCATCGCGAACACAAAATCTCCCATGTCCGAAAAATGAGACATTTTGCGACATTCTTGCGGCAAATGTTACTTTTTACAAAACCATAATAAGTAGCCACTAGTAAGCATTCCAGCCAAATCGCTTAACCCAAACCTCCCAAAACAAAAAAAATCTCTCATATGGGGCATTTGCCCTTGGCAGACATTCAGAAATACATATTCGCAGACTTACAACCCACGATTGATGATCTGCAACTAAAAGGAATAAATTTTTGCCTTTTCCTAAGTGTTTTTGAATTATTTTTGCACAATTTATTTTTTTAGAATGCCTGCTACACAATCTGCTACTCATCCTGCCTGGCTCTTACTCGAAGACGGCACTTTATTCAAAGGAAAATCATTTGGCGCTAAAGGTACTACCGGCGGCGAAATATGCTTCAATACCGGAATGACCGGCTACCAGGAGGTCTTCACCGATCCTTCCTATACCGGCCAGGTATTGATTATGAATAACGCCTACATCGGCAACTATGGCGTAAAGGAAGAAGACGTAGAAAGTGATTCCATAAAGATCAAGGGTCTTATCTGCAAGAACATATCAGAACGTTATAGCCGCATGACTGCCAGCGAAGGCCTTGAGGCATACTTGGTTAAAAATAATATTGTAGCCATATACGATGTAGATACCCGTTCCCTCGTACAGCACATCCGCAGCAAGGGCGCTATGAACTGTGTGATCTCTACCGAACTTAGCAACGAAGCAGATTTGAAGACAGAACTCGCAAAAGTACCCGATATGGCCGGCCTCGAGCTGTCATCCCAGATATCTACCAAAGAACCTTATACGCTCGGTTCACCCAATGCACCTATCCGCATCGCTGTTATGGACTATGGTGTTAAGAAGAATATCCTTCAATGCATGGTAGAAAGAGATGCTTTCCTGAAAGTATTCCCTGCAAAAACAGATTTTGCTACGCTTCAGGAGTTTAACCCTGATGGATACTTCATATCCAATGGTCCCGGCGATCCGGCCTCAATGGATTATGCTGTGAAAACCATGAAGGAAATATTGCAGACAAAGAAACCGCTGTTTGGTATTTGTCTCGGCCATCAGCTCCTTGCGGAAGCAAATGATATACCGACTTACAAGATGCACCACGGTCATCGCGGTTTAAATCACCCTGTTAAGAACCTGATCACTGGCAGGTCCGAGATTACTACTCAGAATCATGGTTTCGGTGTGGTGCCTGAGGCAGTTCAGAAAGCAAAGAACATTGAAATTACGCACGTAAACTTGAATGATGGTTCTATAGAAGGTATTCGCATGAAAAGTCAACCTGCCTTCTCGGTGCAATACCACCCTGAGGCAACTCCGGGCCCGCACGATTCACGCTACCTGTTCGATGATTTCATAGCTATGATAAAAGAAGGTCTTTAGTATAAAATCAATTAACGTAGTAGTATCTTACAGCACAGACTAAAGCATAAATGAAAAGCGAAAAAATACTCATCCTTGGTGCCTGCGGACAGATTGGTGTAGAGCTCACCCTTGCCCTCAGAAAGACGTATGGCAATGACAATGTAATAGCCACCGATATACGTGAAGAACATCCGCTGTTGCATGGCACAGGCCCTTATGTTGTGCTGAATGCTATGGATGCCAATGCGACACATGAGCTGGTAAAGAAGGAAGGAATTACTCAAATATACTTGCTGGCAGCGCTACTGTCAGCTACGGGTGAAAAAGATCCTAAACGCGCCTGGGACATAAATATGCAAAGCCTATTGCAGGTGCTGGACTTAGGCGTACAGGAAAAGCTGCATAAGATTTACTGGCCTAGCTCTATAGCAGTATTTGGTCCTACCACACCTGGAGATAATACACCTCAGCAAACTGTAGTTGAGCCCCGCACAGTATATGGCATTAGCAAATATGCGGGCGAACTATGGTGCCAGTATTATAATCAGCGCTGGGGCCTCGATGTACGCAGCCTGCGCTATCCCGGCCTCATTAGCTGGAAATCAGAACCGGGCGGCGGCACTACAGACTATGCTGTAGAGATTTACCATGAGGCATTGAAAAATGGCAGCTATACAAGCTTCCTGTCAGAAAATACCTATCTGCCTATGATGTATATGGATGACGCTATTCGCGGCACCATAGAACTGATGGAGGCACCGACAGAGAAGGTCAAAACACGCATGGCTTACAATATATCATCGATGAGCTTCTCACCAAAGGAAATAGCCGCGACTATCAAGTATCATATACCGGAGTTTAAAATAGACTATGCGCCTGATTTTCGCCAGCAAATAGCAGATGGCTGGCCCAAGAGCATAGACGATCGCGCCGCTCGTGGCGACTGGGGCTGGCAGCATGAATTTGACCTCAACAAAATGACAAACGAAATGCTGAAACATCTCAAAGAAAAGATGCAGCTTGTTTAAATACTCAAATGCCGGTCCTTAAAGACCGGCATTTTACTCTAAACAATGATCCTATGGCTAAGCAGAAACTGGTAGTATTGAGTGGTGCAGGTATCAGCGCAGAAAGTGGCCTAAAGACCTTCAGAGACAGCGATGGACTATGGGAAGGATATGACATAGAAGAAGTAGCCACTCCACGTGCCTGGCGTCGCAATCCACAGCTAGTACTTGACTTCTACAATATGCGCCGGAAGAATGTGCTTGAGGCGCAGCCGAATGCCGCGCATATAGGCCTGGCAAAGCTGGAGGAGTATTATGTTGTGCATATCATCACGCAAAACATCGACGATTTGCATGAACGCGCAGGCTCTACTAATGTACTGCACTTGCACGGCGAGATATTGAAAATGAGAAGCGAACGCAATGAACATAAGCTCTATCCAATAACTGAAGACATAAATTATGGAGATCTTGCAGAAGATGGCAGCCAGTTTCGCCCTCATGTAGTATGGTTTGAAGAGCCGGTGCCCATGATAGAACAGGCAATTCCCATAATGATGGCGGCTGATATCTTTGTGCTGATAGGTACCAGCCTTGCAGTTTATCCAGCTGCAGGATTAGTTGAATATGTAAGCCCGGAAGTAACGAAGTATGTCATTGACAAACGCATACCATCAATAAGTATGTATCACAATGTAGTACCTATAGAAAAACCAGCAACGGAAGGCATTCAGGAGTTATTGCAGTTATTGAAGCTTTAGCTAATCCTATTGTTCAAGGCTAAAGAGGCTATCTACAAACTCTGCTTTGTTGAATATTTGCAGGTCTTCCATCTTCTCACCTACGCCTATATACTTTACCGGTATCTTAAACTGGTTGGCAATGGCCAGCACTACGCCGCCTTTGGCCGTTCCATCAAGTTTAGTAATTGCTATGGCTGTTACATCGGTCGCTGCTGTGAAGTGTTTTGCTTGCTCCAACGCATTCTGTCCTGTACTTCCGTCAAGCACCAAAAGCACCTCATGTGGCGCGTCTGGCATCTTCTTAGCTATCACGCGACGAATCTTGCCAAGTTCATCCATCAGGTGGGCTTTGTTATGCAAACGACCTGCTGTATCAATGATCACCACATCGGCATCTCTTGCCATGCCGCTTTGCACAGCATCGAATGCAACTGAGCTTGGATCGCTGCCCATTTCCTTCTTTACTATTGGTACCCCTACACGGTCACTCCAAATAGTGAGCTGATCAACAGCCGCTGCACGGAATGTATCCGCTGCACCTAGCACGACACTCTTGCCATTCCTTTTGAAATTATAAGCAAGCTTACCTATGGTGGTTGTCTTACCTACGCCATTTACACCTACAACCAGAATCACATAGGGCTTCTTGCCACCGGGAATATCGAAGGTCTCAAACTCATTTGACGGAGCTGCAGTAAGAATACCCATGATCTCTTCCTGCAAAATGCGGTTGAGCTCAGAAGTACCTAAATACTTATCTTTCGAAACGCGTGCCTCTATACGGTTGATTATGGCAACTGTAGTATCAATGCCCACATCGGCGCTTACCAGGGCTTCCTCCAGCTGATCCAGCACTTCTTCATCTACTTTGTCTTTGCCGGCTATCGCTTTGGTAAGCTTTGAGAAGAATCCTTCTTTCGTTTTCTTCAGTCCTTCGTCAAGGGCTTCCTTCTGTTCCTGCTGCTCTTTATTTCGTTTGAATAACTTATCAAATAAACCCATATGTACTATAGTAAAGGGATGTAATTAACCATTTGCGTTGCAAAAATAAAGCTTTGGTACTATATGTGACTTAGCTAATGCTGATGTCCTTATCAGTGCTGTCTACTTAAAAGGGAAAGAGCTGAATTTGAGATTCAGCTCTTTCTAGAAGGAGTAGCGTTATTTACTTTGCCAGTTTAGCCTTTAGGTTATGATCCAGGGCATCGAGGAACTCTTCTGTGTAGAGATAATCAGTGCCATGACTAACCTTATTGCCATGAATACAAACTGCCAGGTCTTTTGTCATTTTACCGCTTTCTACCGTTTCGATACATACCTGCTCGAGGGCATGGCAGAAATTGATCAATTCCTGGTTGTTGTCCAGCTTGCCGCGGAAGGCAAGACCACGAGTCCAGGCGAAGATAGATGCTATCGGGTTAGTGGATGTAGGATTGCCTTTCTGATGTTCGCGGAAGTGGCGGGTAACTGTACCGTGTGCCGCTTCAGCCTCCATTGTATGGCCGTCAGGTGTGATGAGTACAGAAGTCATAAGACCTAAGGAACCGAAGCCCTGCGCTACAGTATCGCTCTGTACATCGCCATCGTAATTTTTACACGCCCAAACAAAATTGCCGTGCCATTTCAGTGCGCTGGCTACCATGTCGTCTATGAGGCGATGTTCGTAAGTGAGCTTGTTCTTTTCAAATTCAGCTTTGAACTCATTCTGATACACCTCTTCGAAGATGTCTTTGAAACGGCC
>JBQCEX010000509.1:0-7237 GCA_051959855.1 Flavipsychrobacter sp.
GCCATAGCATTTTTCCCATAGCACTAAGCCGTTAGTTGCAATTTTAATTACAAATATATCTCCTGTACTCGGAAAAGGTGGTTTGCTGGTATCATGGTTACCTACTGCATCAGCAGTGTGTGAAAATGTAGTACCTACTGCTATATAATTACCATCGTTTGTCTGGATGATCTTGTTGCAGTTATCTCCATTTGTGCCACCGTATGATCTTTCCCAAAGCAGTTTGCCGGTATCATTCAGTTTTACTATCCAAAAGTCTGGCAATGTATTGCCAATGCCACCATGATGATCAGTTACATCTCCGTCTGCTGAAAATGAATTGCCACCAAATACAAAATTTCCATCTCTATCCTGGATAATACTATATGAATATTCCGTGCGGGAGCCGCCATAGCATTTTGCCCATTCCACTTTGGGGGCTTGCGCAAACACAGCTAATGGGCTAAAAGCGAGAAATAGTATAAATATAATTGGTTTCATAGTAGTATTTACATTAAAGCTAATTAATATAAATAAGAAAGCCTGTATCACAGTCTCTAAAAAATCATTTCCCAAGCTACTCCTTCACCAGCTTACCGCTCGCCAGTACCTGGCCATTTTGTAATACTTTATAAAAATAGGCTCCCGGCTGCCAGCCTGTAGCGTTAATGGCTTTGTAAGTACTATTGCCTGGTAATACGCCGCTACATACACCCCTGCCAGTTATATCAACTACTTCCAGGTTGGTGTTGCCGGTGAAATGGTATCGGAATAAAAAACTGGTGCAGGATGGATTGGGATAGACGGATAGGGCTGTGATCAAATCATAAGGTGACACTGCGGTACGCGGCATTGGTTTATTAGATAACCTAACCACCCATGCGGCATATATATTGGCTTTGTTGCCCGTTACATCGCCGTTTTTGGAGTTTGTATTGCCACTCATTATATAAGTGCTATCATTTGTTTGTGCAATGCTCCGGCCTACATCTACAACTGTGCCACCCAGCACTCTTTCCCATAGCGTATCGCCATCAGGCTTCAGGCGCAGTACCCAACAGTCGTACACCAGGCCACTGTCACCATCATAATTAAAATGTACGTCACCATCCCATGAGGTGGATACGCCATTCAGTATAAAGCCACTGTCTTTGGTAGGCTGCATTTCATAACAACGGTCGAAGGATGCGCCACCATACAATTTTTGCCAAAGTATATTGCCGTTCGTATCTGTTTTTACGACCCACATATCATAATTTGACCTGCCTGCAGTATCCAGATGGTTGCCGGACACCATGCTATCGTTAGATGCCGTAGAGCCCCCAAATACGTAATTGCCGTCAGCACTTTGTACAATAGACACAAATTCATCCGTATTAGACCCTCCCATACTTTTCTGCCATATTATCTTGCCAGTGTCGTCTAGTTTTAGTACCCACCCATCAATGTTGCCAAATGATTGCATCACATCGCCATCAGCAGAACTGGTATTGCCGCAAAGCAGATAGTTATTATTGCTGGTTTGTCGTATTGAGTAAGCTTCGTCAAAATTTGTGCCTCCCAGGCATCTTTGCCACATTAATTTACCAGTAGCATCCAGCTTTACCACCCATACGTCTGGTGTTGCAAAGCCGCCGGCAATGGTATGAATACCCTTTACATCACCATCAACAGACCCGGCCATGCCTGTAAACACATAGCCGCCATCGCTGGTCTGCCGGATGTCATTGCCATTTTCGTTACCGGTGCCGCCATAGCACTTTTCCCATTCTACCACGCCATCTTTATCTGTTTTTATTACCAGTACATCCTTGGTGCCTATGTGTACGGTTGTGGTATCATGATTACCAAAGGCATCCCCATCTCTCGAGCTTGTGGTTCCAATCCCTATATAGCCCCCGTCACTTGTTTGAATTATTTTATTGCAAACCTCAGCGAATCTTCCACCATAGGATTTCTCCCATAGGATTTTACCTGTATCGTCCAGCTTCATTATCCAGAAATCAGAGTAAATATTACTGCTTCCTCCGTGGTGGCCTATGATATCTCCGTCTGAAGATGACGAGCTACCCCCGAATACAAAATGGCCATCCCTATCTTGTATTATGCTCATTACCTCTTCTTCGCGTGAGCCGCCGTAGTATTTAGCCCATTGGGTTTTTGGGCGCCTGGGCATGGGAATTAATGCTTAGGTAGCATAAGATTAAAATAGATGACTGGTAATAGCGAAAACAGGGCATGGATTAATGTTTCTATAAATATAAAAAAACGTATGGACAAATAGTATGCCATACGTCTTCTAATTCATGTTATCCCTACTCCTTCACCAGCTTACCGCTCTCCAGCACATGGCCATTTTGCAGCACCTTGTAGAAATAGGTGCCTGGCTGCCATGCTGAAGCATTGATGCTTGTCTGCCTGGTATTTTTATACATGGTAAGCTCATCAATTACCCTGCCTGCTACATCTGTAACCACTACATTGGCATCAACCGATAAATGATATTGTAGCATGAAGCTGTTGTATGATGGGTTGGGGTAAATTTTTATATCACCCGCATTGTTTTTAACATCTTCTACAGCCAATGGCTTTGCTAATTTTATGACAAAATAATCATTTGGGCCTCCAAGCCATGTTGTTGCAAAATCTCCATCTTCAGAGTTTGCACGTCCGGCAGTGATGTATCCACCATCAGCAGTTTGCTTTATAGCCAAAGCAAGGTCTCCCCCAGATCCACCAAATGCTTCTTCCCAATCAATTCTGCCATCAGGCCGCAGTTGCAATATCCATATACGAAAGCCAAAACCTCCTATGAAATTTTGTGTAACATCTCCGTCTGTTGACATTGACCATCCTCCTATTGCATATCCGCCATCATTGGTCTGGCAGATGGCTTGGCCTTCATCGTAATTTGAGCCACCATAACATTTCTGCCAACTTACATTACCAACACTATCCATTTTTACTACCCACAGATCGTCAGTTGTGCGTCCACTACCGTCCAGGTGGTTGCCAGACATGCCGCTGTCATTAGACCAGGTGCTGCCTGTAGCAATAAAACCTTTATCTGAAGTTTGCTTTACGGAGTAAAGTATATCTTCATTGCTTCCGCCATAATTTTTTTGCCACAGAAGCTTTCCTGTATCGCTAAACTCCAAAAGCCATCCATCCGCAAGACCGGATCTACCATAGTGTTTAACTATGTCACCGTCATTAGATTGAGTAGACCCCGCCACCAGGTAGTTCCCGGATTCGGTTTGCAATACTGAATATCCCATGTCTCCAATAGATCCGCCAAGATCTTTTTGCCACTCTATTGCACCTGTATCATTTATTTTTACTATCCATAAATCAGGGGTCATTACGCCTCCGTAACCTGTATGCCACGCAGTCAGATCTCCATCTGTAGAGCTCGCATACCCAACAAAAACATATCCACCATCTTTACTTTGTATAATAGATAATGCCTCTTCATTGCCACTTCCGCCATAGCATTTCTGCCATTGTTTATTACCATTAGCATCAATTTTAATTACCCATGCATCTGTACTCCCGAATGTACCGTGATTACCTGTAACGTCTCCGTCATTAGAGGTTGAAGATCCGGCTATAATGTATCCGCCATCTTTGGTTGGCACTATATAACCTCCACCTTCATCGCCGCTTCCCCCGTATGACTTTGTCCAGCCAATTCCTCCCGTATCATTAGTTCTTACCACAAAAAGATCATAGGAACCTCCATGATTGTCTGTTACATTATCATCTGTTGAGTTACTAAAGCCAGCTATTATATATCCACCTAGTGTTTGCGAAACTGAATTAGCTATGTCCTGTTTTGTACCTCCGTAACATTTAACCCACATTTTTTTCGCAGGCTGGCAAAAAGCGTTAAAGCTGTGCAGTACGAAGAATAGTGTAAAAAAGAAAGATAATTTGAGCTTCATAAGGGTATAATTTACCCCGAAAATAGCAGAAATTATTAATTACTCTAAATCCCCCACCTTTGCACTATGCCTTTATATAAAGAGTGGAGCAATGCGCAGTATAGCCTCGCGGCTATATGGAAGATAGAGGAACCGGAGGATTTCTTTAAAGACCACACCGGGCTGGACACAGAGATAAAAAGTGAAAAGCGCAGGCTGGAATTCCTGGCCGGTCGCTTCCTGCTGAAGCACCTGGAAGAGGACTTTCCCCTAATGAATATAAAGCCTGACGAGCATGATAAGCCACGTATAGACAATAATGAATATTATTTCTCTATCTCCCACTCCTGGCCCTATGTGGCTGTGGTCATCAGTCCGCATGATGAGGTGGGTATAGATATACAGGCCTGGCATCCCCGCATGGAGCAGTTGCAGCACAAGTTCCTCTCAGCAGACGAACAGGAGCTAACAAATAACAATACAGAACTTATCACCCTTGCCTGGTGCGCAAAGGAAGCTGCCTACAAATGGCAGGGCCGTCGTGGGGTGGAATTTATCGATCACATGCCTATCACTTTTTTTAGCGGGAAAGAGCGGATATTTAACATTAATATTTATCTTAAATTATCGATGCCCACACGCATGCTTACGCTGGAAGGCTTTATGGATAAGGAATTTGCCTGTGTGTATGTTACAGATTCCCAAGAATGGGCAATCTATTAAACATAAATAATAAATTATAATATCTATAAAAATAGATTTTTTTATTGAAATTTTGAATAATCACAGGAATTATTTTAGATTTGCGTAAAATTTAATATTTTATGAACTCATTACGTTTCCTTGCTTTGAACGAAATGGCTACGGAGGAGAAAAAGATCTCCGGCTATGGCGCAAAAAAAATATCTGCCATGTTCAACAGCAATGTATTCACCGGCCGCACAATGCGTGAATACCTTAGCGATGAAGCATACAAAAGCCTGATGGGCTCCATCAAGTCCGGATCTAAAATAGACCGCAGGATGGCAGATCAAATTGCTGCAAGCATGAAGGCATGGGCTGAGGAACGTGGTGTTACACACTTCACACACTGGTTTCAGCCGCTTACAGGCACCACTGCTGAAAAACATGATTCTTTCTTTACTATAAAAAGCGATGGTTCTGCCATAGAACTGTTCGATGGCGATGCGCTGATACAACAGGAACCGGACGCTTCCAGCTTTCCTAACGGTGGCATACGTGCTACATTCGAAGCTCGTGGCTATACCGCATGGGACCCTTCTTCTCCGGCTTTCATTATGGAGAGCGGCATGGGCAAGACACTCTGCATCCCTACCATATTTATAGCATACAACGGCGAGTCGCTGGACTATAAAGCGCCACTGCTGAAGTCTATAGCTGCACTGGATAAAGCTGCTGTAGATGTATGCAACTATTTCGATAAAAATGTAACCAAAGTAACCGCTACCCTGGGTTGGGAACAGGAATACTTTGTAATAGATGAAGCGCTTGCTAACGCCCGCCCTGACCTGGTAATGTGCGGTCGCACACTGATAGGTCATGCACCGGCTAAAGGCCAGCAGCTCGAAGACCACTACTTCGGTTCTATACCTGAACGCGTTTATGCCTTCATGCAGGACTACGAACAGGAAGCCTACAAGCTGGGTATTCCGCTGCGTACACGTCATAATGAAGTTGCTCCTGCACAGTTCGAGTGCGCACCTATATTTGAAGAAGTAAATATAGCAGTAGACCACAACACACTGCTGATGGACCTGATGGCTAAAGTGGCTAAGCGCCACAAGCTGAAGGTGCTGTTGCACGAAAAACCATTTGCAGGTGTGAACGGTAGCGGTAAGCACAACAACTGGAGCCTTGCAACAGATACAGGTGTAAACCTGCTGTCTCCGGGCAAAACACCGCGTACCAACATCATGTTCCTTACTTTCTTTATCAACGCTATAAAGTCTGTAAATGATTATGCTGATCTGCTGCGTGGTGCTATAGCTTCTGCAAGCAATGACCATCGCCTGGGCGCTAACGAAGCTCCACCTGCTATCATGTCAGTATATGTGGGTCAATACCTTACAGAGGTGCTTAATGAGATTGAGTCTCGCGTAAAAGACAAATTCAGCGAACAGGACGAAGTAATACTGAAGCTGGATATACACAAGCATATTCCTGAACTGCTGATGGACAATACGGATCGCAACCGTACCAGCCCATTCGCCTTCACTGGTAATAAATTTGAATTCCGTGCAGTAGGTTCTTCTGCTAACTGTGCTTCACCTATGCTGGTGCTTAACACCATTATGGCTCAGACACTAAGACAGTTCAAGGCTGATGTGGACGCGCTGATAGAAAAAGGTGAAAAGAAAGAAATAGCTATACTGCAGGTACTGCGCGACTCAATATCCAAGTCAAGAAAGATACTGTTTGAAGGGGATAACTATAGCGAAGAGTGGGCTGAAGAAGCTAAACGCCGTGGCCTGAGCAACTTCAAGACTACGCCTGAGGCACTGGATGCCTTCGTAACTGAAAGCGCTAAAAAGGTATTCTACGAAAACAACATCTTCTCTAAGCGCGAACTGGAAGCACGCCATGAAATAATGCTGGAAGACTATGTGAAGAAAGTGCAGATCGAAGCCCGTATTATAGGTTATATAGCTTCTACACATATACTGCCTGCAGCTATACAGTACCAGAATACGCTGATAGAAAATGTAAGAGGCCTGAAAGATTTAGGTTTAGGCAACAACACTTACAAAGCACAGCTGAACCTGCTGGAAGTAGTAAGCGGTCACATACAGAATATAAACGACAATGTGGAAGCTATGATAGAAGCGCGCAAGCAGGCTAACAACGAAGCAGATTCACATAAGCGTGCTAAAATGTACTGCGATGTGGTAAAACCATACTTCGATAAAATACGCTACCATGCTGACAAGTTGGAACTGATAGTGGACGACAAACAATGGCCTTTGCCAAAGTATCGCGAACTGTTGTTCCTGCGCTAATCAATAATAATTATCTCTCACAAAGCCGCTGTTTACCACAGCGGCTTTTATATTTTATATTTGTTGCCAAACGCTTTCACCCTTGCTCAGTAAAACGGCCACACCACCTATAGGATATAAACGCTTAAGTAAAAGAGATTTTGCACTGTGGGGCGTTTTATGGCTCGTAGTCTTTGTCATTTATCTGCCGGCAGCTAAGGCAGGTATGGTAGGCGACTTCCCGCGCTGGATAGCCACTATGCAGCAGCTTAGTTTTAAAGATTATATAAATGATGCCGGTCTTTACCAGTTTACTCAATTAACCGGTTACGTTTTTTA
>JBQCEX010000510.1:0-2031 GCA_051959855.1 Flavipsychrobacter sp.
GAATGGAAGGGTTCATTTTCTCGACAGTTATCTGTACGTCAGGAGGCAGGTTGTTGCGTATTTCCTGTATTCTTGATTCGATACGCTGCTTGCTTAGATCAATATCTGCACTCCAATTCATGAAGGCAGAAATCTCACAGCTGCCCCGGCTGGTAGTGCTACGCAGGTCTTCCAGCTCAGGTACCTGCTTTATAGCGTTTTCGAGCGGCTTGGTAATCGTTACCATCATCTTATCAACCGGCTGCAAGCCTGCATCAGCAATGATCTTTATTTTAGGAAAGGTGACTTCAGGGAAAAGTGAGGTTTTAATTTTACCATAAATAAAAAGGCCGCCCATTAGTATGAGCACCAGCACTACCGTTAATGGATTTTTATATGAAACAAAAAAGTTCTTCATGGTTTCTTATTGCTCAACTTTAACTTTGGCGGTGTCCGGCAAGCCATAGTTGCCTGATACAAGTATTTTATCGGCAGCAGCGAACTGAGGAGAAAGTATTTCTACCCTGTCATCAGTTTCGATACCCTTTATAACAGGCACCTTTACGGCAGTATTGCTATCTATCATTTTCATAATCCAAAACTCCGTTTGTATATCATTTGTCAATACAGCTGCTTTAGGCAGTGATATAGCATTTGCCTTTTCAGCTTTCAATATCCTGACGGTGGCAACGAGATTTTCAGGCAAATTGGTGCCAGGCACTTTCACGACTACACTTTGTGTCTGGGACGCCGGATCAACAGTGGGCATTTCAGCAGTAATTGTACCAGTAAGCTTAGTGCTATCAGGCAGTATAACCTGTACCTGCTTATTGCTATTAATATATGATCGCAATTCGAAGGGCAGGTTAAGAATAAACGCAAAGCTGCTGATATCGCTTATGACAGCCAGTTGTTCGCCATCCTGCACGTAATCACCTACCTGGTGGTTTAGTTGCGTGATATAACCGGCACCGGAGGCCCTGATAGCATTAACACCTGAAAACTGGAAAGAAGGGTCTAGCTTGTTGATGGTATTACCAATGCTCTGAGATTCTTTAGTTTTCAATGTAAACAAGTTGGCTCCCTTGTTTACATACTCACCTATACGGGCATTAACAGCCTGGATATAGCCGCCCGTATTTGCCTTTACATAATTTTTCTGCAGGAAGGCAGAGGTGGCGGTAAGGTTAATATATTCAGCTAAAGGTGCATTGCTGACAGTAGTAACCGTAACCGGAGTTACAGCGTTAACCATACTTTCATCGCCCTCACTTGCGGTACTGTTACTTTTGCATGAAGCGATGAGGAATATCCCAACCACCAAGCCAAGCCATTTATAAATATGCGACATTGAATGTTGTTTATCTGTTCCAGTAATTTATCTGCGTAATTATCTGCATCCTATTAATACTGTTTTGCGTCAGCAGGTTTTTGGTAGCCATATAGTTATTGATAGCAATTACATAATCTGCAATACGGGTGTCGCCGGTTTGCATTTGTTTTTCATCAACCTGTATCAGCGTTTCAGTATATTTTACCTGCGCCTCGATTTCTGAAATAAGCGATTCAGTGGCCTTGAGCTGCTGTGTTAGCTGTGCTATTTGCTGGTTGTACTGCCTGGTAAAAAAATCTTCATAGTTGGCGCGGGTATCTTCCAGCAGTTTTATTTTACGGTATTGCAGTCTTCTTTGATTACCATCATATATTGGCACCGCTAAATTGAGCCCAAAGCCAACACCAAAATTTTTGTAAGACTCAAATAACAGTGATGAATACCAGCCGGTATTTACAAATGCATTAAGCTTGGGATGATAGCTATAATTGAGTATCGATATGCTGTTTTGCAATTTGAGACTGTCTATAATGTATTTGCGGAAAAATGCAGAGGTAGCAAGGTCAGGCAGGGTATTTACGCTAATGTCAGGAGCGGCGAGCAACGCAGCGCTGGTATCGTAAATACCGCAAAGGTAATTGAGATTGGCAAAGTCGGTCTGGTATTGTATATGCAACTGGCGCAGCTGTAGCTGTTGCTGCTGCAGTGTAACTTTAAAC
>JBQCEX010000511.1:0-4211 GCA_051959855.1 Flavipsychrobacter sp.
AGAGGCTTCACGAATAATGGCTCGTAAAATATAGTTAAATGAATAGACATCTCCAATTTATTTTAATTACTTTTTTCCTTTTGTTTGGCAGTTCTGCTTCTTTTGGACAGAATTATGTCAATTCCAGTTTCGACGCCACTACCTTTCCGCCTACGGGTTGGACTAGCAATGTGATTAGTGGTAGTGGTAGTTTGGCTGCTAGTTTTAACTGGATTCGCACGACCAGTGGCATTAGCTATCCTACGGGTGTCACCCCACACAGTGGTGCAGCTATGGCAGGGTACAATAGTTATTGGATAAGCAGTGGTGGTAGTGCCGAGCTTGTTACACCGTCCATGAATTTTTCGACCTATACCGGTGGATCAAACCAAATGTCCTTTTGGTTCTATTACACAGGCGCCAGCGATAGGGTACAGGTATACATCAATACCTCTGCCAGTTCCTCAGGTGGTACTTTGCTGGGTACTGTTTATGGTTATTCTCCCGGTGCATCAGGCTGGAAGCAGTATACATATACATTGCCAGCCAGCTATAGTAGCTCTTCATCAGTTTATATAATATTTAAATCAGTATCCGCCTATGGCGATGATTTGCTGATTGATGATGTTTCTGTCGATCATATTCCTGCCTGTAGTGGGGCTGCATCCGTATCTGTATCATCTGTTTCACGCGTTTGTTCCGGTAACTCATTTACTTTGACGGCCACAACCACTCCTGCTCTTATCTCAGGTGTGGCTTTCCAATGGCAGTCCAGCAGTTCGGCTACCGGACCATGGACTACTATTGCAGGAGCTACAAATACTACTTATACAACATCCATCACAGGTACCACCTATTTCCGTTGTGTAGATACTTGTCGTAGTGTTGGTGCTATTTCTATTTCGAATGTAGATACGGTAAGTCTTAATGTTGCAGCACTTTGTCCATGTAACCCAGCTTATTACTATTCTACTTATTATGGCATAGCCGCATGTTCTTATAATATTAATAGCTTCTCTTGTACCGGTACGCCTCCATCTACACTTAGTGATGGTTTCCTTTCATGCGGTAGTTCTGGTTCTCCGAGTTTTAGTGGCTATTACGACAGGACCTTTGATACTGTAAAGCTAACTCAGGGTGGTACATACAGTGGCGGTATTACCTTCAGCTACGGCTATTATTCAGGTTATGGTATATGGATTGACTTCAATGATGACGGCGTTTTTTCTTCCACCGAATTATTAGTATTCAACCAGCGCGGTAGCGGAGGCGGATTGCCAACTTCCTATTCAATGAGCATTCCTTTCTCGGTAGCAACTGGTCCGCATCGTATGCGCGTCCGTTATGTATATACAGGCTCTAGTCTATCTGCAACACAAAGTTTTAGAAATACTATAGATCCTTGTGCGCTCAGCGTTTCTTCACCTACTTGTTGTGATTATTATTACGAAGGCGCAGCAAGAGATTATGTAGTTAATATTCTTCCGGCTCCTGCATGTAGTGGTATGCCAGCGGCAAGTGTTACGCCAACTGGTCCGCAAACGTTATGTTCCGGTGTTGCAGATACTTTAACAGCCGCTTTAAGCACACCAGTTACCGGTCTCACATATCAATGGCAGTCTTCCAATACAGGTGGTGTAAGTTGGACAAATATTTCAGGGGCCACCAATAGAAGTTACATATTTACTGTATCCTCAACATTATGGTATCGTTGTGTGGTTACTTGCTCTAACAGTGGCTTATCGGCTAATTCTAATATTGTTATTGTAAACCTCAAAGCAGTTTGTCCATGTACGCCTACTTATTATTATGGTTCACCTTCTTCCAGCTATAATATGTACCATGTGACAATCAATGGTTACTCTGGTTCATCTATATCTGATAATCCACCTACAAGTTCTCCCACGGGATATACCGATAGAACTGCTGTAGTTGCAGCGCTGAATGTTCTGCAGGGTGGTAGCTATACAGGCACTTTATCATTCCATTATTATTATCAATCGGCTGCTGTTTGGATAGATTTCAACGATGATGGTACTTTTTCCTCAAGCGAATTGATGGCAGGTCCAACAACCTCTACTTCTTGCTGTTCCTACATTACAAATAGAAATATAACTATTAATATTCCTGCCACTGCAGCAACTGGCTTGCACCTCATGAGAATTCGTGACGTTTATACTTGTTGCAGCACGCCGGCAGCAATAGATCCATGTACAGTAGGCTCTACCTATTACTATGGCAATACCGCAGACTATTTGGTGAATGTTCAAGGTGTTGTACCTACGCCAACACTTAGCGCTACGTCACAAAATCTTTGCAGCGGCAATACAATATCTATTACTGCATCAACTACCGACACCGGTACTTTAACATATAACTGGACAGGACCAAATGGTTTTGTGTCGAGCACTTCTACTACTGCTACGTCAAACACTGTTAACATAACCGGTGCCGCATTTGCTAATAGTGGTGTATATACTGTTCGTGTCACTTCTGCTGGCGGTACTTCATCTCCGGCTTTTGATACTGTTTCTGTATGGCCTTACCCGGTATTTGTTTCCGGTAATCCATCTAATAATTCACCGGTATGTACACCAAATCCATTAATGCTCAGTGGCTATGCAGATCCTGCTAACGCTACCTGGAGTTGGACTGGACCATCTGCGTTCACCTCATCTCTGGTTAATCCGGTAATTTCACCTACGTCAGCATCTAATTCAGGTACTTATACATTGGCAGTTAGCAATCACGGTTGTACTACTACTGCAAACACAACAGCCACTGTATATCAAACCCCATCTATAGCTAGTGTTACAGGTAATAATCCTACGAGCTGTACTTGTAACTGTGGTAGCTTTGTGCTTTCAGGTCTTAATGCCTCTACTGCATATACAGTAGCTTATCAGAAGAATGGTATAGCTATTACTCCTGTAAGTAAGACAACCGATGCTTCAGGTAATCTTACTGTATCAGGTTTAAGTGCTGCTATATATAGCAGTATTACAGTGACGTTAAATGCATGTCCTTCTGCTCCTGTATCTGTTACGCTTATCAATCCTACAGCGCCTGCTACACCTGTGGCCAGCAGCAACAGTCCGGTATGCCAGGGCTCTACATTATCTTTTAGCGCAACCGATGCAACTGCTGGTGTTAGCTGGACATGGTTAGGGCCTAATAGCTTTTCTTCAAGCGTTTCGAGCCCTTCAAGAGCTAACGCTCCTTTTGCAGATTCAGGTACGTACTATGTATTTGTTACAGATGGCAGTGGTTGTACTTCAAATGTAGTTACACTGAATGTAGCTGTTAAGCCAATTCCGGTTAATCCAACTGCAAGCAGTAATGCCCCTGTATGTCAGGGTACAACACTTGTCTTGAATGCTAACGATACTACTACTGGCGCTACTTATTCATGGACAGGTCCTGGGTTCCCTACGGGCTCTACATTACAAAACCCAACTATTTCATCCGTACCTTCAACAGCATCCGGTATATATACTGTCTACGCAGTACTTAATGGTTGCCAGTCAGCTTTACCTGCTACCGTAAATGTATATGTGAAGTGGACTCCCGGTACGCCTACGCTTACAACTAACTCTCCTATATGTAATGGAATGGGCTATAATCCTAACGTGTTAACAATGAATGTAAGTGATACAAGTATGGGCATTACTTATACATGGTCAGGGCCTAATGCCTTCTCTATATACAATGATTCTTCTACGTCACAATCAATAACCAATCCACCATTCCTCGATTCTGGTATTTATACAGTTTATGCGACCTTGAACGGTTGTAATTCTGCTTCTGCCTCTGCACGGGTAATTATTAAGCCTACTCCTCCACGTCCTGCGGTCAGCCCTACTTTTGCAATGTATTGTCAGTATGATAATGCAATAGCGCTTTCCGCTACTGGCACTGCCATACGCTGGTATGCCGCCCCTACAGGCGGAACAAGTACTACTCCGCCATTTATACCTCAGGATTCTATTGCAGGTTTGTTTGTTTATTATGCAACACAAACGATTGGTGGTTGCGAAAGTCAGCCTACTTCAGATACGGTATTGGTGAAAACTAAGCCATTGCCACCTGCAGCACCAGCAACATATACATATTGCCAGGGGGATAATGCTAGTCCTATAGCTGCAATAGGTGTCAACCTGCTGTGGTACACTTCGTCTACCGGTGGCACTGGCAGCCCTGTTACGCCTACGCCATCTACTGCTACACCTGGT
>JBQCEX010000512.1:0-5258 GCA_051959855.1 Flavipsychrobacter sp.
TTATTTTTAAACTCAGTATGGCCTATCGCAGAAGGGCTCTGGAGGCAGATAGCATAGCCGGGGTTGTAGGCCGCAGTCCATACCCGGTACTTATTTGCGGTGACCTGAATGATGTGCCGTCTTCTTATGTCTATGCTACTATACGTGGAAAATGTAAGGATGCTTTTGTATCTAAAGGCAAATCTTTAGGCAGAACCTTCAATGCTATATTGCCTACGCTAAGAATTGATGATATATTTTATGATCCGGCCTTACTGACAGCTGTTGAATATAAGACGCCATTTTTGTTTTTGTCGGACCATAAACCGGTAGTAGCCGTTTTTCAAATTAAACACTAAACCAAACGCTAGTATGATCAAGCGTATTGTAAAATCAGTATTATGGAGAACGGGTATATCCCGCACTGTGCCGCCTATGATATGGAAGTCTATGAGCGAGGGTGGCCCGATCAGCTTTTTGTATGAGCAAGTACGTTATCCTAAATTCCCGGTAAACTTTGAAGATGCAGAGATAAGCAATTCATTTACTGAACAGAATGCCAGCTATGCTAAAGTAAAGGACTTTGTGCTGGAAGTGCAGGGGCCCGCCTTGATAGAGCCGAAGCTGGGCATTGTGATATTAAATAATGGAAAGTTCCTGGAGCAGTCGCGCAATCATACTTATACTTATCCGGATACATTTCAGTATCTGAAGTATAAAGCAGGCTTAGTGCCGGTAATTGAGTTGGATGAGGTAATACACTACGATGGCTATGTAGGAGATAACTACTATAATTTTCATGCTGATATATTGATTGCCTTTTGCTGGGCTGTAAATGAAGCCGGTTTAAAGCTGGATAAGCCAGTGGTGGTAGGGCAGCAGATATATAATAGCAGGCAATTTCAATGGCTGCTGAAGAATACTGATTTTTTTAAAGCTATAAAATGGGTGGTGCTGGATGGAAGGTCATATGTAAGGGTAAAGAAACTATATAAGGCATGGACATTTTTGCCGGAATTAAAAGCATGGCAAAATATGGCTGCTTTGTACAATCCGCCTGCAGTAGCAGAACCCATGCGAAGAGTTTACCTTTACAGAGCGCCACAGTTTGGCAGAACTGTAAAGAATATAGAGGAAATAAAACCAGTTTTAGACAAGTATGGTTTTGAAATGATTGATACCGGTGAAATGCCGATAGAGAAGCAGGTAGAACTTTTTGCAGAGACAAAATACCTTGTAGCGATACATGGTGCAGGTATTATCAATATCATTTTCTCTAACTATAATAAGCTGTCTCTGCTTGAGATATTGCCGGGACGTGAAAAACTGAATACACATTTCTACTGGCTTGCTGAATCGCTGGGTTGTAAATATGATGCCCTGCTGACGGAAGATATGAATATGGCTAAGAAATTCAGACTGGAGCCTGAGGTGCTAGAGCATCATATAAAAAAGATGTTAGCCAATTCTTGAGCGGCGGATATTGGCGTCAATTACTGTTAGCTTATTGCAATATGATAAGGTATGCACCTGGCGTACATTCTTTTCCCAATGAGGCTTTATTGAACTTACTGTTGTTTCCTGGTATTCCTGTTCGGTTAATTTCGAGATATGATTTATAGCCACACCCCAGCCATAAAATGGCGTACATATTTGTGCCGGTCGGTAAAGGTTGCCATTGTGTATAAATACTCTTCCGGCAGGGCGTGCATTGAGAAAGTCTGAAACAATTGGATTTAACGGATGGGGCGTCCAGTTCTTAGTGAGTAGATCATCAGCATAAAACAAAAAAAGTTCATCACTGGTGGAGGCACCATCATATTCCCGCATATTAGTAAACAGCCACCATTTATTGTTGTAAAACAGTATAGTGGTATCTACCGCGTCTACATTTTCCATCAGCTTCATTTTCAGTTTCCAGCCTAAAGGGAAGTTGTCTGTTTCATAAAGCTCTATGCTGCGGTTAGCTCGTGTTTCCGGTATCATGTATTGTTTGCCATCGGCCTCCAGCATAAAGGGGTAGGATAAATGATAGTCGGTTTTTAAGGCTATTTGCGGGCTGCTATAGTTGCCTCGCTCGTCCATTTCTATAACGGAGATACGGCCGTTCTTTTCACTGTATAATACTTCCTCAAAAAAGATATAATACTTATTATCATTGTAAACTACATGAGGATCTGCCCAAAATCTATCTTTCGGAGGAATTATTTTTTTGTACTTGTATAACTCAAAAGAAGGCTTTTCGGCCTTAGAGAGGCTGTACATCAAAAGCCATTGATTTAAATAAAACAAGGAGTTGAACCGTGTCTTTATCGCATCCCATCCTTTTGACAGTATTTTTTTGAATATTACGGCATTACCAGGGTTTCTGTATAGTTTATTAGAATAAAACTCGGGATGCTGGTTTATTGGTGATACATGTTTCTCGATGAAATTGTTGCGATCTTCATACAGTTTTTTTAACATTCTGGGTACGAACGCAGCACTTTTCCAGTAGTAATTATTCCTGTTCTCATTAAGATAAGAAGTGTTGGTGGCAGACTGAGATCGGTATAATAGCTGGCCGCCATCAAGTTCGTCAGATAGTATTTGCAGGATGGAGCCTGTAGTAGGCCATTTTTCAAGGAACTCCCATGTGCCTGCGGGCATACCTCTGTTTATGGTATTATCACCATGATGGTATGACCATACGCCATATTTGGCTATTGTTAGAATATCGCCTTTCAGTATGCGGAAGCCAAACCTTAAGAATACATCAATATTGTAGCTTTTTATCTTCTCAATATCATCGGGTATAATGGTGTCAGAAAATTTCTTTTGTATTGGCTTAACAGAAACAGTGGGTGTTGTCCTTAACAGGGATGATACATCTTTTAAGTAAAACGCATCATTGGCTATAGGGTGCACCTTATTTTCCAGTTTTTTATAGGCAGCAAAAAAGACTTCATTAAAGTTATTAACTACTTTATTCAGGCGACTGCTTGCCTGGTTATTTGCAGTGTTCATTACTATCAATGAGACTTCGGCATAGTTCGACTCGTTAATCTTCTCAATAAGCTTGCAGATCCAATTAGGAACCGTCAAACTGTCCATTAAAAGCCCTACTTTTATTCTATTCATGCTCCTTTCAATAGCTGGCTTCTGCCAATATAAGATATAATATTACAGCCGTATTTTTATTTAAAAAAGCTATCTTAAGGCATTAACACCGCATTAAAGAATTTCTAGATGATGCTGTGTTATTTTTGCCTCGCTGAAAAGGCGATTTTATTATAAGATGAATATACTGTTAGCTACTGAAGTTATTGTGCCCGGCGGGGCTGAGGCCTTTGTGCTTCGTTTGTCAAAGGCTTTTAAAGATAAAGGACATTCAGTAGTTGTATTTGGCTTTTATGAAGACCAGGGCAATAGTAGTATTGCTACCGCGATAGCCCCGGGGGTGGAGCTGGTTTGGGCGAAATACCCGATGCCTGTTTTTTTGAGAAAAATTGATGGACTGTTGTTTCGCTTGAAAATAGACCGAAGTGTACGGAATTATTTTGTTAAGCGCAGTCTTAAAAAGCTAGTTAAGGAACGCAAGGTAGAAATAATGCACAGCCATTTACTAAAGGTAGATGCCATGTGTCTTAAGGTTGGCGCTGAATTAGATATTCCTGTAGTGGCAACAATTCACGGTGACTACCTGCAGTTCTATAACAAAATACGCAGTGGCATTGCTATACCATTACTTAACTATAGCAAAAAGGCCGCGGCTAACCTTAAAGACCTAAAAAAGATAGTCTGTATATCTGATAAACAACTTGCATTTTTTAATGAGGTTTTTCCGGCGCAGACTGTGGATAAGCTTGTCAAAATATATAATGGCTACCAGGGCAAACGGCCTTCTGGTAAGAAGTCAGCAATACGGGCTGAATTAGGTATAAAGGACACAGATTTTGTTTATGGAATGGTGTCCCGTGGTATTGCAGAGAAGGGCTGGCAAACAGCCATTGATGCTTTTTTAGCATTAGAAGGAAATGATAATCACCTGGTACTGGTTGGCGATGGAGAATATCTCACTGGCCTGAAGGAGCAATACAAGAATAATAAGCAAATACATTTTACGGGTAATAGCAGTTCCCCGCTTGAATTGATCGATATTTTTGATGTAGCATTACTGCCATCAGTATATGCATCTGAAAGCTTGCCGACTGTGGTAATAGAATACCTGTATTGTGGCAAGCCTGTTATTGCATCCGACGCGGGTGAGATCAGCAATATGCTGCAGGTGGCGGAAAAACAGGCAGGCATTATTATACCAATCGGGAATGGGCAGGTTTCAACTGCTGAGGTAAATGCTGCAATGGTACGATATAAAGCAAATAAAACTTTGTATGAGGATCATAGCTCGAACACAGCTGTTTGTTTTGAGCAGTTTGATATGGATAAATGCATAAACAGATATATGAATATTTATACCGAGGCCTTAGCTAATGGCTAAGCATTTGTTAATGGTGCATAAAACAATTGTTAACAGCATACTAAGGTTCTTTTGCCCGTAATATGGCTCCTATATTTGAACTTTTATAGCATATTGATAATGAAGAGTATCCTCTTATTAGGTTCTGAATTAGGCATTGGTGGTGCTCAGCGGTCTATCTCGCTACTGAGCCATTACCTGGAGGAGGACTATGACGTGATACTTTGCGTTCTGTCAGGTAAAGGCCGGGAGAATATTTTTAAGTCAAGTGGCAAGGTGATCTTTGTTGATCCGCCTGAACATAAAAGTGTTTTCGGAAAGATAAAAGCCTGGCGATACAGATTAAAAGCTATCCGGAAGATAAAGGAAGATAATGATATAGATGTTTGTATTAGTTTTTTAGAAGGTCCAGACTATGTGAACCTGCTTACTAAGGGTAAAGAAAAAGTAGTGATCAGCATCCGCGGCTCAAAGATGTTTGATAAGGAGATTCGCGGTTTGATGGGTTTTGTCAGGAAAAGGCTGTTAATACCTTATTTTTATAGGAAGGCCGATGGAATAGTGTGTGTGTCTAATGGCCTGGCGGACGAGCTGCATAAATACTTTGGAATAAAGCAAAACAAACTTAAGACCATATACAACTTCTATGATATAGAAGATATAGTAAAGAAAAGCGAAGAGCTACTAACAGTGGATGAGCAGAAGATATTTACAAAGCCGGTAATTGTTACTTCGGGCCGTTTGCATATGTCAAAGCGATATGACAGCCTGATTAAAGTAATCAAGCAATTAGAGCAAAAAATAGAGGCAAGGCTTGTAA
>JBQCEX010000513.1:0-6076 GCA_051959855.1 Flavipsychrobacter sp.
AAAAAGTCTTACGCATGTACGGGTCAGTCTCAGCAGATAGTTGCTCAGTTGGCTACCAGCGGCAGTCAACGCGCTCATCTATATAGAAATGGTGTAGATACCCGGCGTTTCGATAACATAAGGCAAACTATGCAGCCTCAGCCTCATAATAGCCTGCGCATTGTATATGCAGGATTGTTGGGTGTAGCACAGGGAATATTAGGACTATGTGAAAATATTGATTTTGCGTCAATAGGTGCCGAGTTACATATATATGGTGAGGGAGCAGAGAAAAATGATATTATTGCTTACCTGGAAAAAAATAAAAACAAGGGAATATTTCTGCATAGCTCTGTAAAGCGTGATGAAGTACCAGCGACTATTATGCAGTATGATGCTACATTGATACCTCTGGTAAAGCCAATATTTGGTGCAGTACCATCAAAAATCTATGAGGCAATGGCTGCCGGGTTGCCAATCATTTTTACAGGTGGCGGCGAAGGTGTGGATATAATAAACGACAACAAAACGGGCTGGGTATGCGAGCCGGGCAATTATGAGCAGATAAAGAAAAAAATAGCAGAGGTAACAGCTATGCCCGCATCTGAACTGCAGCAAATAAAAAATAACTGTATTTATGCTGCACAACATATTTTTGACAGGCGAATCCAGATTGAAAAGCTGGATCAGTTTCTTTCCAAATAATAATAAATGAAACTTACTATAGTTGCCGGTGCACGTCCCAATTTCATGAAAATAGCTCCGCTGATACATGAAATAGAGCGGGTTAAAAATGAAGGTGCCGATATTTCATACAGGCTTGTACATACCGGCCAGCATTATGACCCCAAGCTAAGCCATGTGTTTTTTAGCGAATTAGGCATTCCTGCGCCGCATGTTAATCTTGAAGTCGGTTCCGGCACGCAGGCTGAGCAGACAGCAGGCATCATGATAGGTTTCGAGAAAGAGCTGATGCTGCATCCAACTGACCTGGTAATTGTTGTAGGTGATGTCACATCTACTATGGCTTGCTCTATTGTTGCAAAAAAGCTGAATACAAAAGTAGCACACATTGAAGCAGGCATTCGTTCTTTCGATCTGGAGATGCCGGAAGAGATAAATAGAATGCTTACTGATGCCATTACAGATTATTTCTTTACCACTACAGACCTCGCCAATAAAAATCTGCGCAGATCAGGTATTTCCGAAGAGAGAATATTTCTGGTGGGAAACATAATGATAGATACCCTATTGAAAAATATGCCGCGTTTCGAACAACCCGTATTATTTCATAAACATGGATTGAAAGAAGGCGCATATATGGTAATGACATTGCATCGCCCGTCAAATGTAGATGATCCTCAGCACCTCGAAAGACTGCTGCAAGCCATCATAGAAAACAGCAATGGCATTCCACTCGTTTTCCCCGTTCATCCGCGTACAAAGAATACACTTGCCAAAATAAAATTCGATACTGATAAGGTAATTTTAGCAGAACCCCTCAGCTATCTTCAGTTCAACTATCTGGTAAAAAATTCAAAAGCTGTAATCACCGATTCTGGCGGCATACAGGAGGAAACCACAGTGATGCATGTGCCATGTATTACTATGCGCAATAACACGGAGCGGCCTGAAACAGTGTCTGTAGGCTCCAATGTGCTCATAGGCAGTAGTATTGACGCGCTAAAAGAATCATTGGGAATATTATTTAAAAACGAGTGGAAGAAAGGCGATATTCCCTATCTCTGGGATGGAAATACAGCCAAGCGAATTGTCGAGGTATTACTCAAGTTATCTTAGAGCTTCTATCATGTAACTAAAAAATCTAAAACATTGAAAATACCATTTTCACCCCCTTTCATTGATGAGGATATAGAGAATGAGGTGCTGGATAGCCTTCGTAGCGGCTGGATAACAACTGGCCCTAAAGTTCGCGACCTCGAATTGTTGTCTGCACTATTATGCGATGTTGAAAAGGCAGTGTGCGTTAATTCCTGGACATCAGGTGCAGCGCTAGTATTGAAATGGCTGGGCATAGGTCCTGGTGACGAAGTAATAGTGCCGGCATATACTTATTCTGCTACTGCATTAACCGTCCTGCATACCGGTGCTAAACCTGTGATGGTAGATGTGCTTGATGACTTTACAATTGACCCTTCTGAAATAGCCAAAGCCATAACACCTGCTACCAAGGCTGTACTTGCGGTAGATATAGCAGGCTGGCCTTGCGATTATAATACTATCAGGCAGACAATAGATAATGCAGAGGTAAGAAAGAACTTCAAGCCTGCTAATAAGGTACAGGAAATGCTGGGCCGACCTTTGCTTATGGCTGATGCTGCCCACTCACTGGGCGCTATATACAATGGCCGTTCTGCCGCTTTAGCTGCCGATATCGCCATTTACTCACTGCATGCTGTGAAGAATGTGACCACGGCAGAAGGTGGTGTAATATGCCTTAACCTGCCTGCGCCATTTAGTAATGAGGAAGTATATAAATGGATGAAACTTAATTCGCTGAATGGCCAAACTAAAGATGCCTTTACTAAAACTCAGGGCGGTGGCTGGCGATATGATATAGTGTCTGACGGTCTGAAAATAAATATGCCTGATGTGTGCGCTGCTATCGGGCTTGCACAGTTGAAAAAATATCCCGGCTTATTATTGCCGGAACGTGAACGTGTATTTAACCATTATGCTTCTTTTTTTAAGAATAAGCCCTGGGCTGTAATACCTCCGTCTGAAACTGCAGAGCGTAAGTCATCTTTCCATCTATATCCTTTGCGCATCAATGGTATCACAGAAGATCAACGCGACGCCATTATTCAAAAGTTAGCGGATATAGAGGTAGCTACCAATGTACATTTTATACCTATGCCTATGCTTACGCTCTTCAAAGGTCTGGGGTATAAGATAGAAGACTATCCGGTTGCCTACAGGAACTATGCTCATGAAATATCGTTACCTATATACCCTCAGCTTACTGATGAGCAGTGTGCGCATATAGAAGAGCAAATAGAAAAAGCATACAACGAGGTAATATAATGACCAGGCTGTTTGATATCATTTTTTCTTTTCTGGGGCTTATTGTATTGAGCCCCATCTTTATTATTTTATCTGTTTGGGTAAAGCTAAGTTCCAAAGGTCCTGTATTATATAGGCAAAAACGTGTAGGCAAAGGTGGTGACGAGTTTTGGTTATATAAATTCCGCTCCATGTATGTAGATGCTGATAAACGGGGCTTGCTTACCGTTGGTAAAGATGCCCGCATTACAAGCGCGGGGCATTACCTGAGAAAATATAAGCTGGATGAGCTGCCACAGCTATTTAATGTTTTAATGGGAGATATGAGTATCGTGGGCCCAAGACCGGAAGTAAAAAAATATGTCGATCTCTACACGGAAGAGCAAAAGAAGATATTGAATGTACGACCGGGCATTACAGATCTCGCATCTATTAAATTTAAAAACGAGAACGACCTGTTGCACACACAAAGTGACCCTGAACAATTTTACATTCTACATATTATGCCGGAAAAGATAAGGTTCAACAATATTTTTATAAAATCGCCCACTCCCGCCAATTATTTTAAGATTATATTTATGACTATTGGGCACATTTTCAGGAAAAGCGATCATTAAAATATTACAGTAAATAAAGAAGCCGATACAAACTGTATCGGCTTCTTTATTTTAAAGCGTTTGCTATTCATATATCTTATCCAGATTCTCATACACCGAGTTAGCGCTTATGAACTCAGGTACAAGTTCCTTCATCTGGCCTACTGTTTCCAGTGTATAGTGGCGCTTTGCACTGGCTATTAATTTCTCTACCTTTTTATTCACAGTTTCGAAATCGTATTCACGCACCTTGGCTATCAGTATTTTGTCATGATAGGTGTGCATAGTATTTTCCGCATTGTTCAATAATTCCTCGTAAAGCTTTTCGCCGGGCCTTAAGCCGGTAAATACTATTTGTATATCCACCTCGGGTTCCTTGCCCGCCAGGCGTATCATCTTGCGCGCAAGGTCTACAATTTTAACCGGCTCGCCCATATCAAATACAAATATCTCACCACCCTGGCCCATCACGCCGGCTTCTATTACCAGCTGACAGGCTTCTGGTATAGTCATAAAATATCTTGTTATTTCTGGGTGTGTTACCGTTATCGGACCGCCCTTTTCCAGCTGTTGTTTAAAACGTGGTATTACCGATCCGTTTGATCCCAGCACATTACCAAAACGTGTTGTGACAAAACGAGTTGGTGGGGTGTTTTTATCACATTCCTTCAGCAACTGTTTGTAATAGCTTTGAGTGAATATCTCTGCAATGCGCTTTGACGCACCCATGATGTTTGTAGGGTTCACAGCTTTGTCTGTCGATACCATTACAAACTTCTCTACATTATTGACTACAGCTAACTCCGCAAGTATCTTAGTTCCCAACACATTATTTATGATTGCCACTGATGGGTGATCTTCCATCAACGGAACATGTTTATAGGCAGCAGCATGAAACACAACTTCCGGGTTGTATATCTCAAACAGGTGCTCCATTCTCACCCTGTCACATATATCACCCATGTAGGATTTTATGTTAACATGCATATTTTTTTCCTTCAGGGCAAGCACCAGGTCATGCATAGGCGTTTCGGCCTTATCGCACAATATAATTAGTGATGGACGGTAGTTAATGAGCTGATGTACCAACTCACTGCCTATAGATCCCGCTGCGCCTGTTACCAGTATGCGTTTATCCTTTAGCTCAAAATATACATTCTCATTTGTGATCTTTATTACTTCACGTTCCAGAAGGTCTTCAATATTTATGTTCTTCAGTTGGTCGCTGGCCAGCTTACCATTAAACCATTGCTGTATAGGGGGCACCTGCTGTACCTTAATCCCATAATTAAAACAGGTATCTACCAGGTAATTAAGTTTTTCCTTTGAAATGCTCCTGTTCGCAATGATGAACAGCTCCACACCATCATTTTTCAGCTTCTGAATGCTGTTTTCATCTGTATGATAAATAGGTATGCCTTCCATCAGGTTGCCACCCTTTGCCATGGTATCATCCAAAAAGGCTACTACCTGTATATCGCCATTAGGCAGATCATTTATAACCTTCTTTGTATGAAGCCCATGTTCAGTAGTATCATATACCGCAGCCTTAATCTTCTGCTTCTCCACTTGTTTATTTAGCTTATAGAATTTGAAGCAATACCTTACTAATAAACGGTAAGATATCAGAACAAAGTTGGCAGTGAAGAAATTGATGGCAACTACTGATACCGGGAAAAGTAAAATGCTATGCGATTGATTGATAATGAGATTTATAGTAAAATAAAACAGTGCTGTTATAGAATTAATGATTAACAGCCTGAAGGTATCCTCTATATTGGTATATCTAATAATACCTGCATAGCTTCTCAGTATATAAAAAAGAATAGCATTTATAGCTAGTGAAAGGCCAAGAATAAGCTTTAGTGAATAATTATTAACCTGTCCCAGGTCAAAATTAAAGCGCAACAAAAAAGAGAAAAATAGTGAGCCCTGCACACATAGCAGATCCAATAAAAATATTAGCCAGCGTGGCAGGATTCTAATTTTATAATTCATGAGTGTTGGCGTTTGGGTATTGCATTTAAACTTTATAGCAAGCTAAGGCATATAGAGTCAAATTACCCTACGGTCTATATGTATGAAGCATTGCAAAAATAAAGCTTATGAGTAACAAATAAAATATTAATGGTTACTCTCTCCTTTTGCAGCAATAATCGTACCTGTATGGAATTATACAGGATAACATCAGTTTACTCGGATTTTTGGGACAAACCCATTTATAATAAGGAGATAATAAATTTATTAAATATTAATATTATAATCAGATGTTAACCTGGCTTAAAAATAATTTAATAAAAATAGGTGGTTATAATTTTATCTCCCCGGGAAATGGGAATAATCCGCTGATTCATGAAAATGTATTCACCGATAAAAAAATTGAAAAAAGATAGGCCTGCTATAAAATCCCCATTAGGAAAATCATTCCTCGTGGTGAATGTAGCTATTGGGGTCTTTTTTATCATATACCTTGTTCA
>JBQCEX010000514.1:0-6091 GCA_051959855.1 Flavipsychrobacter sp.
TATATCGTCAGGGCTGGCCTTTGTGCCACTGGCTTTTATGCCGGTGTATTGCGATACAAAGGCTGCCATACATTCTATAACCATATCGTTAAGACACCAGTTAAGAGATACCAGTGTGAAAGTATTTGAAATAGCGCCACCATCAACCGATACAGAACTGGGACATGATCGCCGGCCTGACAAAACACAAACGCATGGTGGCATGCCCATCAGCGAGTTTATAACAGAGGCAATGGAGGCTATAGAAAATGATACATTGGAGGCACCTATAGCACACTCAAAAGTGCTGCATGCCAAAAGGGAAGAGATGTTTGAGCAGATGAACAGTAGGATTCCGCATTAGGCAAAAAAAGAAGCGCCGCAATATTGCGGCGCTTCTTTTTTCTATTTCAGTTAGTAATTGATTACTTGTTCTTCAATATGTTCCGGCAGCTTGCGGAATTCGTATTGCTGATTGCGCAGCTGTGGCTCAAAGCCGGCCTCGCGTATGGCAGCCTGTATGCTCTTGTAAGTGAAGCGATGTGGCGCACCTGCAGCACTCACCACATTCTCTTCTATCATAATAGAACCGAAATCATTGGCGCCTGCATGCAGGCATATCTGCGCCGTTTGCTTACCGACAGTTAGCCAGCTTGCCTGTATGTTCTTCACATTAGGCAGCATGATGCGGCTCATAGCTATCATGCGTATATATTCCTCGGCAGTAGTCAGGTTTTTAGTGCCACGTATGCGGCGCAGCATAGTATCTACATCCTGGAAAGTCCATGGTATGAAGGCGAGGAAGCCTTTAGCTTCTTCCGGTTTCTTAGCCTGTACTTCGCGCAGCTTTACCAGGTGTTCGAAGCGTTCATATATTGTTTCCACATGACCGAACATCATAGTGGCACTGGTGGTTATGTTCAGCTTATGTGCTTCGTGCATGATGTCCAGCCATTCCTGCGCACCACATTTGCCTTTAGAGATCAGGCGGCGTACACGATCGTTCAATATCTCTGCCCCAGCGCCCGGAAGACTATCATGTCCTGCCTCCTTCAGTGCCAACAACACATCTCTGTGGCTCATGCCTTCCAGCTTGGCTATATGTGCTATTTCGGGCGGGCCGAGTGCGTGCAGCTTCAGGTTTGGATAAATATCTTTTAACTGTTTGAACAGATCTACATAGAAAGCAAGTCCCAGCTCCGGGTGATGACCACCCTGCAGCAGCAATTGCTCGCCACCGTAACGGAAGGTTTCATCGATCTTTTTCCTATAGGTTTCTATATCGGTAATATAAGCTTCAGGGTGGCCGGGTATGCGATAGAAATTGCAGAACTTACAGTTGGCAATGCACACGTTAGTAGTGTTCATGTTCCTGTCTATGATCCAGGTTACCTTGCCATGAGGCACCTGTATCTTACGCAGTTCATTGGCCACGTACATCAATTCGGTAAGCGGGGCATTTTCGAAAAGGAAGACACCTTCATCTGCACTCAGGAAATCAAACCGCAACGCACGCTCATACAGCTCGGATAATTGCATGAATAGAATTATTAATTAGGGTAACAAATTTACACTAAAAACAATTGGCAGTAAGGAAAGGTTCTGCATGTATAGCTATTAACTTAAATACTATAATAAATAGAGATATAAGCGAGCCTTAACTATTTTTGTCAGCAATGAAAACTGAAAGAGTACTTATATGTCTGTTCGTAATAGCCTATGCTATGAAGTTTATGCACATGGCAGAGGCAGGCTTATTTATGTTACTGGTTACTTGCCTTACATCTATACTGTATTTTCTGGGTGGTTTTTACTTTTTTAGCGATGAAGGTATAAAAAGGCAAAATCTTGTATTCTCCATCATATCGGGTGTACTGCTTGCTTTTGCACCCCAGGCCATATTGCAGAAGGTACAATACTGGCAGGATGCACAGCCATTTCTACTGGTGAGTGTTGGCTTATGCCTGCTGGTGTTTATAATAGCTTTTATGCTAAGAAATAAGAAAGAAGAGCTGAAGGGTTATTATAAAAATATGCTTTATCGCTCCGGCACATTGTTAGGGCTCAGTCTTTTGCTTTATGTCATTCCTATCGGCACATTGGTGCATTGGCAATATTGGGACAACAAAGAGTTTGCAGATATAGCCACTAACTTCTACAGCCATCCTGAAAATAAGACCTACGAAAAGCAGTATAATGACTATAGGACAACGCATACACCTACCGGCAAGCCATTGAACGCAGATATGTTAAAAAAGTGACAATATTTGTTCGACATTTGTAGTAACTTGTAATTAGCTAACAACGGCACTAATGAAAGCCCGTATCGCAATCCTCCTTCCCCTTTTTCTTGCCTGTTTTTTTACTCCGGCAAAGGCGACGCATATAGTGGGGGGCGAGGTTACCTACAAATGTCTTGGTAATAACTGGTATGAGTTTACACTTACTATATATGAGGATTGTCTTACAGGTTTACCCTCAGCTATAGCCGGCGATGACCCTGCATTCGTAAATATTTTTGATGGTAAAGGCAATCCGGTGTTGCGTGATGCCAATGGATTTTTGATGAACTTTGACACTATTCGCCTGGCTTCCCGCATACTGGTGCCCACCAATTTTTCTAACGCCTGTGTAACCAATCCACCCGCTACCTGCCTTAACAAAGCAACTTTTGTAAAGCGTTACTACCTGCCGCCCAATGGTACGGGCTATACTTTTGTATATCAGCGCTGCTGCCGCAACAGAAGCGTGCAAAACATAGTAAACCCTGCAGCTATAGGTGCTACATACTCATGCACTATACCCGACTCCACCATAAAATGTAATAACAGTGCAGTATTTAAAAATTATCCGCCGCAGATAATATGTATCAATAACCCTTTGATATATGACCATTCGGCCACGGATCCTGACGGTGATTCGCTGAGCTACGAATTTTGTACAGATTACAGCGGCGGCGAAGACAGCAGCAATGGCCCTACTATACCAGCACCTCCGCCTTTTTTACCTGTTGTTTATAAAATGCCCTATACCTATAGGAATCCAATGGCAGGCTATCCACAGATACAGATAGATGCCAGAACAGGCCTGATAACCGGGAAGCCTAACATTATAGGCCGCTTTGCGGTAACCGTATGTTGTCATGAGTGGCGTAACAACAGGATAATAAATACGGTGAGCCGGGAATTTCAGTTCGTTGTAACTAATTGCACTAAAGCGGTGGTAGCCGATATACCGCAATACTCTACAGAGCCTAATACGTATATAGTGGATTGTGCGGACTATACCGTTCACTATGTGAACCTAAGCAAAGGTGGCTTTTCTTACTATTGGGATTTTGGCGATAAATCGACCTTAAAGGACACGTCAACAGCATTTGAACCTACCTATGTGTATCCTGATACCGGGATATATATGGTGAAGCTGATAGTGAACAAAAACACTACCTGCTCTGACAGTATCAGCAGGATAGTAAAAATCTACCCTGTTTTCAGAGCTTTATTTGATTATGATGGCCTGCAATGCCCGGGATCCGTTATTACATTTACTGATAAGACCAGCTCTACCTATAAGCCAATAGACTTCTGGCAATGGAATTTTGGTGATGGCGATACCACATCTGTAGAAAACCCGGTACATACCTACGAAGTGGGCGGTGACTATAAGGTAGTGCTGATATCTAAAAACACAAAGGGCTGTACTGACACTATGCTGAAACAGATACAGATAGATAAGTTCAAGCCGTTTGCCGGCGATGATACCACTATAGTGAAGGGAGAACATATACAGTTTGAGCCACAGGGCGGTACGCAATATATATGGTCGCCGTCTACCAACCTGGATGATCCTATCGGTTCGCCTATAGGTTATTATCCTGATACCGGCCGCTTTCAATATAATGTGCACGTGATAAGCGCCTATGGCTGTGAGGGGGATGCCTCAATAAGAGTTTGGGTGGTAGACCATGGTTCTTATTTTATCCCTTCTGCTTTTTCACCCAATGGAGATGGTAAGAATGATGATTTCAGGCCGCTGAGCGTGGGCTACAGGAAGGTAAATTACTTTCGGGTATTCAATCGCTGGGGGCAGCAGGTATTCCGCAGCAATGATTTTAGTCGCGGCTGGGACGGCACTTTCGACGGGAAAAGGGCTGATATAGGCACTTATTTCTGGGTGCTGAGCCTGCAGGACAGGTACGGAAAGGAGGTTAATCTGAAAGGTGATGTAACTTTACTGCGTTAAAAATTAACTATCTAGCAAGCTCTGTACTAAAAGGTTCCAAACATTTTTCATTAATTTACAGGCAATGAAAGCACGGGTACTTACGTTATTTGGGGAAGAGATAATACCGGAGGAAATAAATGCGGTAGGCAAGAGCCGTGCGGTGAAGAAAGCAAAGGAGCCAAAGGAAAAAAAAGAAGAGATGCCTGAAGCTGCTGCTCCGCCAGCAGAGCCGGCTGTGGCAGAGAAAAAGAAACCAACCAAAAAGGTAAAAGCAGAGAAAGCAGAAGAAACAACAGGCATACTAAGCGGCTGGACAGGTGATAAGCAATATTATTCCATTGGCGAGGTGGCTGCATTGTTCCATGTAAAGACATCCAACATTCGCTTCTGGACAAACGAATTCGGGCTAAAGCTGCGCACTACCCGTAAAGGTGACCGCCTGTATACACCTGAGCAAGTAAAGGAAATACGCACGATCTACCACCTGGTGAAGGAACGCGGCTACACAATAAATGGGGCCAAAACCAAACTAAAGACACAGAAAAAGATGTCTGTAGAGAGTGTGGACCTGAAACAATCCTTATTGCAACTGCGTAATAAGCTGCTTGTTATAAAAAATAGCCTCTCTTAATTTAAGAAAATGGCTTGATTTGTGATAACAGATAGGTGCAGAAGAACATCAAAACAAAAAGAACTTAGATAATGAAAAAAATATTCCTGGCTTTATTAATGCTGGTTGGTATACATGCTATGGCACAATCGGATTACGATGTACTGAAAGACAAGAAAAGTAAGGCGACCATATATAAAGGAGAATGCACTTTTGATGATCTGCAAAAGAACAGCAGCTTTAGCTGGCTGCAAAGAGGTGCGTCAGAATACAACCCCGATACGGCTGCTGTAAAATACCTGAAACAATACCTGCCTAATTACCAGGTAGTGGTTTTTATGGGTACCTGGTGCGATGATACCTATACCGTATTGCCTAAACTTTACAAGATACTGCAGGTGACAGGCTACCCTATGAAGAACTATACTATGTATGGTGTAGATAAGGCCAAGGAAGCGAAGTATGTAGAAAGCAAGCTCTACAAGATAGAGAACGTGCCTACCATAATAGTAATGCGCAATATGAGCGAAATAGGCAGAATAGTGGAAGTGCCCAGGCGCAGAGTGGAAGTAGAGATAGCAAGCCTGATACAGGACGACCTGCAAAAGCAGGAAATGCGCGATGCTCAAAAACAGCAATAGTCTTTAATGTCTTCCGGCGAATAAGTACATTTGCTGCCGTTAATGGCGGCAGCATGGAATTACCTTCACATATATCTATAGACAATTTATCAGGCTACGATAAGCTGGACCTATCAGCCGAAGCTGTACAAAGAATAAGTACTAATCGCAGCTATCTTGATAATATACTCAGCAAAGGAAATACTTATTACGGCATCAATACCGGCTTTGGTTCGCTGTGCAATGTGCGCATAGAGCCCAACGAGCTGGCACAACTGCAGGAAAACCTGGTATGCAGCCATGCCTGCGGCATGGGCGATGAAGTGCCTGAAGAAATAGTGCGCCTGATGCTGCTGCTGAAGATACACGGCCTGAGCCAGGGCTACAGCGGCGTGCGCAAAGAGATAGTACAGCGCCTGGCTGATTTTTATAATTATGGTATTCATCCTGTAGTGTATGAGCTTGGTTCCCTGGGCGCATCCGGTGATCTGGCACCATTGGCCCATTTGAGTTTACCGCTGTTTGGAAAGGGAGAAGTGCGTTATAAAGGCCAAAAACGTGCAGCAGCTGAGGTGTTGAAAGAAGTGGGGCTGGAGCCGATGCCGCTGGCCGCAAAGGAAGGGCTGGCCTTGCTGAATGGTACCCAGTTCATGAGCAG
>JBQCEX010000515.1:0-3015 GCA_051959855.1 Flavipsychrobacter sp.
CAAATGCTGCATTTACAGGCAATAGCAGTTAAAATCGAGTTAAACTGCGGGTGTACTATTTTAATAATAAGTGTAGCGCCTATTTTTGTACCTTTGCACACCTTTATTAAGTTCGTTTGCCTTATATGGATGCTTTACAATCTGTTGACCGCACTAAGCTGCCCCAACACATAGCCATTATTATGGATGGTAATGGACGTTGGGCCAAAGAGCGTGGTGAGGACCGCGTATACGGACACCACGAAGGTGTGGTGAGTGTGCGTGAAATAGTGAACGGCTGTGCAGAGCTGGGCATTTCATACCTTACATTATATGCATTTTCTACTGAGAACTGGAACAGGCCGAAAGAGGAAGTGAATGCGCTAATGGAGCTGCTGGTAAATACCATACGCAAGGAGGCAGAAGAATTGAAGAAGAATAATGTGCGGATGCACGTGATAGGTGATTTCTGCAGCCTGCCCGAAATATGCCAGAAGGAACTGAACGAGGCGATAGAAATGACTGCAGCCAATACCGGCCTGAACCTGATACTGGCACTAAGCTACAGCGCCCGCTGGGAACTGATAGAGGCTGCTAAAAAAATGGCCGCAGATGCCCAGAATGGTAAACTGAAGCCTGAAGAAATTAACGATACAATATTTCATAAATACCTGAATACGGCTGCTTTTCCTGACCCGGAACTAATGATACGCACGAGTGGTGAATACAGGATCAGTAATTTTTTACTGTATCAACTGGCTTACGCAGAGTTGTACTTTACAGATGTACATTGGCCTGACTTCCGTAAGCCCCAGTTATATGAAGCCTTGCTGAACTACCAGCAGCGCGAACGCCGATTTGGCAAAACAAGCGAACAAATACAAACGAACACTCCACAGCATGCATAAAAACAGTCTGCGCTATATATTCTTCCTGTTATGTATCCTAATGTCTGCCAACAAGCTACAAGCCCAGATTGGCGGCAGCACTAACAGCCTGAGTAAGATGATGCAACAGAATGCCACTACTGAACCCGAACGACCTAAAGAATATGAAATAGGAGGGATAACTATAAGCGGTGCAAAGTATCTTGATGAAGACTTATTGCTGGCCGTGACCGGACTAAGCGTAGGGCAAAAAGTACATTTGCCTGATGATGACAATATAGCTAAGGCTATACGTGCGTTGTGGAAGCAGGAGCTGTTCTCGAATGTAAGCATTACTATATCAAAATTTATAGGTAATAAAGTTTTCCTGAGTGTGAACGTAGAAGAGCGTCCACGATTGAGCCGCTATAATTTTAAAGGCATAAAGCAAGGCGAAGCAAAGGAAATAAAAGAGAAGATAAACCTGATACGAGGCAGAGTGGTAACAGAGGCCACAAAGAAGGAAGCGGTAGTGCGCATCAGGAAATACTATATGGACAAAGGCTTTGGAAACGTAACCATAGCAGTGAAAGAGAAGGCAGATACCGGTGCCGTGAACTCTATAATGCTAACCTTTGTTATAAACAAGGGAGCTAAAACACATATAAACCAGGTAACCATAGCCGGTAATGAACATGCATCGGACGCAAGACTGAAACGCACATTGAAGTCAACTAAAGAAATGCCGCGTTTTTCTTTATACCCGGCAGATGCTAATACTGTTTATAAGCACGACAAGCATTCTTTTAGTAATTACCTAAGCGATTGGGGATTCCTGTCTCCATCAAAAACGCTAGAGGCTTTAGATCCATACTTGCGCTTTAATATCTTCTCTTCTTCAAAATATAACCCCGAAAAGTTTGAGGAAGACAAACAATCGCTTGTAGCATATTATAATACATTAGGTTATCGCGATGCCACAATAGTTAGTGATACTGTCTACAATGTGCAGAATGGTAATATAAATGTGGATATAAAAGTAAAGGAAGGACATAAATACTATTTCGGTGACATAACCTGGGAAGGAAATACTAAATATTCTGACGAGCAACTGAGCCGTGTGCTGGGCATAAAAAAGGGTGATATATACAACCAGGAGCTGTTGGATAAACGCCTTGGTAAACAACTAAGCCCAGAAGGCGGTGAAGATGTGAGTAGCCTGTATATGGATGATGGCTATTTGTTCTTTAATATAGACCCGGTAGAAACATCAATAGTAGGTGACACCATAAATTATGAAATGCGTGTAACGGAAGGAGCACAGGCAACAATACGTGATGTAACCATAGCAGGAAATGACCGTACTAATGAACATGTGATACGTCGTGAATTGCGCACACTGCCAGGCAATAAATTCAGCCGTGCTGACCTGATACGCTCTCAACGTGAAATAGCCAACCTGGGCTTCTTTGATCAGGAAAAAATAGGTATACAGCCTAAGCCACACCCCGAAGATGGTACAGTGGATATAGAATATACCGTGGTTGAAAAGTCAAGCGATCAGTTGCAGCTCTCTGCAGGCTTTGGTGGCGGTATCAACTTCTATGGTAACGTAGGTGTGCTTTTCAGCAACTTCTCCATACGCAATATTTTCAAACCTAAGTTCTGGGACCCATTGCCGGTAGGTGACGGGCAGAAATTCTCAGTGAACTATTCATCGAATGGTGCTTACTATAACTCACTAAGCACTTCGTTCACTGAACCATGGCTGGGCGGTCATAAGCCAAATGCATTGACTACCAACTTCATTTACAGTAAGTATTCAGGTGCTGCAATAGGTTCTGATCCTAATGCTTCATTCCTGCGTATGACGGGTGGTGGTATATCATTAAGCAAACGTCTGAAATGGCCTGATGATTATTTCGTTCTTACCTATGGTTTATACTATAACAACTACAGGCTGAAGGATTATGCACTGACAGCGGACTTTACAGATGGTTATAGTAATAACCTGTATGCAAAACTGATCATTGCGCGTTCATCAATTGACCAGCCACTGTATCCGAGAAGCGGATCGAACATCAGTTTTACATTCAAGTTCACACCGCCATATAGCGCCTTCAGTAATAAGGACTTTGCAGATGAAACTCCGGAACAGAAATATAAGTGG
>JBQCEX010000516.1:0-4146 GCA_051959855.1 Flavipsychrobacter sp.
CTTTGTTTCATAAAAATCAACTGCAAAGAACGCTAAGAAAAATGAGAGTGGAAAATATGACTATTCAAGCAAGCCGGCATCCCTTAGCGCATATTCCAGTATTTTCTCGCGTGCATCAAATGGCTTTACTTTTTTAAAGCCAAGATAATCTATAGCTGTATGTACCAGCATTTCCTCATCATTAGGCACTTCTTCTTGATCTTTCAGGTAAGCAAAGGTTCCTGCTTCCACCATACACTCCAGCGGTATTAAACCGATAACCTCGCAGCCAAGTAAAGAAGTGTTTACCTCAGCAGCAAGCATATTGCAGGTTTCCCAGACTTTTAAAGGGGAGCTTACCCGGTAATCAAGCAAATTCATGGATACCTGGGCAGTTTCATAGTCTTCCATATACCAGCCTATAGCACGCACCTTGCTTAGTAAGCCAGGCAGCTTCCTGCGTTTACCATTCTCTTCTATAGTATAGCCACGCTCACGAATATGCTCAGCTATGTATATTGCCTTATCTACATCTTTCGTATTTAAGGATATATTAAATGCCACCAATATATTGCTGGCACCTATCACAGTAGCTCCAGTCTGCATATTGAATGTAGCGGGCCCATAATCCGGCAACCAGTCCGGCAATTTTATCTTTTCTGCAAAACCTTCGTACTGGCCTTTACGAATATCAGGTAAAGCGCGGCGGTGCTCTTTTAAAGCAGAATATTCATACAGATACACAGGAATATTTAGTTTCTCCCCCACCCGCTTGCCAAGCATGTTAGCCCACTTATTAGCATCCTCTATTGTCAAACCTGCAAGCGGCACTAAAGGACAAACATCTGTGGCGCCTATGCGTGGGTGTACACCCCCATGTTTGCTCATGTCTATCACTTCAGCGGCTTTTTTTATCCCCCGGTAAGCTGCTTCAGCTACCGCTTCCGGCTCTCCCGCAAAGGTCATTACTGTACGGTTGGCAGAAGGGCTGGTATCTATATGCAGTAAATGATTGCCCTTTACTGATTTGATAGCATCAGCTATTGCTTCAATCTTCTTCTCATCTCTACCCTCACTAAAATTCGGTATACATTCTAATATCGGTTGCTTACTATTCATTCCTGTAAATGTAGAAAAAGCGCGAAGCATTAAAATATCAAATTCGTCTATAGGGCAAGTATATGACAATCATCATACTATTGTTATTATAAAATATAATGCATGCCTGGTTAAGCTCATGGAACAATTTTGATATTCAATTAGTGATGACAAAAAGAGTTTTATGAAAAAGATATACTTATTACTTACTGCATTTCTGCCCTTGCAATTGCTGGCACAGCCCACCATACATAATGCAGAAATATTCACTACCAATAGGGAATACAATTATGTCTTTTGCGATTATGTTAGCCCCGGACCGAGTGGCGCAAGCCAAACCTGGGACTTCTCCAGCGGCTTTTTGCGAATTGATACCATGAAGGTGGAAGCATACATTCCCCTGGGAACGCCAGCTATACCGACGGCCAACCTGGTAAAACGTTATTCAGATAGTACGTCAGACTACTATGCTAATTCATCTAGCGGAAGCTACCTGATAGGCAGAATTGATTCGACGATCGCAGGAGCGGGTAACCAAACAAGGTATAATCCAGGTATTTTATCAGTTTCATTACCCATTACATACAACATGTTCGATTCCGCCTCATTTACCAGCGCCTACACTGTACAAGGCCAATATGCAAAAGGCAAAGGAGTAAGCACAGTAACAGCTGATGCCTGGGGTACACTGAAATTGCCCAATAGCGCAACCTATAGCAACGTAGTACGTGTAAGACAATCTTATACGGAAGTAGATAGTGTGTTACCGCCCGGACCAGCTACAGGTACTATAAGCATCAGTTCAGTTTCATATAAGTGGTATGATGATTCCCATCCTGAGGCACTGCTGGAAATTGACTCAAGCCATATTACTTCTTCGTCAGGTGGTAATTTTAATTTCAGTAATGCTATGTACCTGATTTCTGAAAACACTGCTGTAACAAATGTCAGCTATTCCAACACCGATTTTGCAGCTATGTTTATTAATAATGATCTAATGCTGCATGGCAATATGACTGATAACGACAAGTACAGCATTATAGTTTACAATGTTGCCGGACAAAAAATATTTGCATCCAATTTTTCAGGTGATGCAGACGTCAAGACCTTTAATATGGATCGGTTTCTGAGCCCCGGCCTTTACGTGGTTTCGCTGGATGATGAATATACCGGCAAACAGGTGATCATCAAGGCAGTAAAGCAGTAACTCTATAAATATTGTTATAAAACAAAAGTTGCAGTTAATAGCTGCAACTTTTTTGTTTTTTAGGTTTTATTTTCGATTTATGAACTGGATACAACACCCTATAATACTGGAAGGACAAAAAGTAAAATTAATTCCATTAGAGAGCGCCCATTTTAATAATCTGGCAGAAATAGGCAAACAGAAAGAGATATGGGCAAATTATTCTATTGACGGCAGTGATCCTGATAAACTGATAGGCTATCTAAAAAGCGCAGTACTAATGCGCGCCACGGGCGAGCAATATCCTTTTACAATAATTGATAAGGCTAAAAATAAAATCATCGGCAGCACTCGTTTATACAATGCGTTTCCGGAGCATAGGAAATTAGAAATAGGCTGGACATGGTATGACCCTGCATATTGGGGCACGGGACATAATACGGAATGCAAATACCTGTTATTAGCATACTGCTTCGAAAAACTGCAGGCAGTACGCGTACAGTTTCAAACAAATGAAACCAACCTGCGCAGCCGGGCAGCCATTGAGAAGGTAGGGGCAAAATATGAAGGACTGCTACGCAAGGAAAGAAGAAAAGAAGATGGTATATTTAGGAATACTATCATGTTCAGCATAATAGATGATGAATGGGATGCGGTAAAGGCTATGCTTGAGAAACGCCTTGCATAATAACTGCTTTTATGAAGAAAATTTTATTAATGCTGTTGTTCGCGCTGCCTGCTGGTATAGCAGCCGCTGCACCATGCGACAGTTTGCAGCAATATCTGGATGAGGCGAATTACTTTAAACTGCGAAATGCGCTGAACAATGCTGATTGTCATGCTACAGCTTTATTTAAAAGCTACTGTGAAGTATTCATGTATAATGCTTTTAACCAAAACCCGCGTTCGATAGAATTGGCAGATTCTCTTTTAAATATTCATGACATAAAGCTTGATGATAAACAGAAGGCTTCATTGCTGGAATTGCTGATTGATAATTACAGTAAAACTTATCAATACAAAAAAGCTGCAGAAAGTGGCGACCTTATTGTTCAAAAATATGCTAAGGCCGTTGAGAATCTTGATGACGTAAAAAACACCAATAAAATATGGCATGCATTGGCAGATATAGCGCCGCAAGCAGTAGAGCAAACAACAGACGTGATAGTGCCTATACATAAGGATGTAGCAGCGCTATGGAATATCTCAGTTGCTGCGGGGGATGTAACGGATGACTTCATTTTTGATACGGGAGCTAATATATCGACCGTTACAGAAAGCACAGCAAAACACCTTGGTATAAAGAAACTTAATGTCAGCTTCAGTGTATCCGGCATGCAAGGTAAGGACGTAGAATCTGACCTTGGGGTGGCAGATAGCCTTAAAATAGGAGATATTACGCTTAGGAATGTGGTTTTCCTTATTATGCCAGATGAGAGCTTTAATTTTCCCCAGATCAATTACACGATCAATGGCATTCTTGGGTTCCCTGTCATTAATGCCTTGAAAGAAGTACGCATATCAAAAAAAGGCACACTGGAAGTTCCTATGGCACCCTCTCACAGCGACCTGAATAATCTTGCACTGGACGGACTGTTCCCTATGATAAGCATGGTTGCCGATAATGATACCCTGGTCTTTCATTTTGATACGGGTGCAAAAAATTCTGACCTCTATAGCCCTTACTACAAGCTGCATCAAAAACAGATAATAAAAAATGGAGCTCATAAAGATGTAACCGTAGGCGGCGCGGGCGGATTTGTAAAAATACCCTCATATGAATTGAGAAACTTCAAAGTGCATATTGGCGGGCAGCTAGCTGTAATAAGATACATTACGGTTTTCACGGAGCCCATTAAAGATTCAAAGGAATTGGTGTACGG
>JBQCEX010000517.1:0-4170 GCA_051959855.1 Flavipsychrobacter sp.
ACTGCAAAACAGGTAGCTATGGAAGAAAAAGTGACGTCGCAGGTAAGTATGGAAGACGTAGAAAGAATAATGGGCAAGCCACGCTATAGTAATGACATCTATACCAAGGGGCACCCAGCAGGGGTAGCAGTAGGGCTTGCATGGACTTCTGTGGGTGGAGATATTCTCTTTATAGAAGCCAGCACTATAAAAGGCAAAGGCAACCTGATACTAACAGGCAACCTAGGCAACGTGATGAAGGAAAGTGCAACAACTGCGCTTACCTACCTGAAGGCACATGCTGCTGAGCTGAATATACCTGCTGAGAAATTCAGCGATACAGAAACACATATACACGTGCCTGAAGGTGCAGTACCTAAGGATGGCCCGAGTGCGGGTATAACTATATTATCTGCCCTCGCATCAGCCTATACAGGACGTAAGGTGAAACCATATTTTGCCATGACCGGTGAAATAACACTGCGCGGACAGGTGCTGCCTGTAGGTGGTATAAAAGAAAAAGTGCTGGCTGCAAAACGCGCAGGCATTAAGGATATTATACTCTGCTCACAGAATGAAAAAGATGTAGAAGAAATAAACAAGGATTACATAAAAGGTGTAAAGTTCCATTACGTAAGTGAAATGACCGAGGTACTGGACATGGTGCTGAGTAAGAAGTAGGCTTCCTATATTTCTGTTAAAAGATTGCCGCCTCTCATTTGTATTGAGGCGGCTTTTTTATTTTAGACATCTTATATCCTTTAGACATCTTATATCCGCTGTATGAGAAAAATACTACCTACTATTATTATAGCACTTTGCTATCTGCAACTACATGCACAACAAGGCTACATAAAGTTCGATTTAAATGATTGCTTCCTTTGCCAGTATGGTATCAGAAATACGCAATCGCTGAACTTCCCCATCAGCCTTGTAATCAAAGAATCTTTAAAAGAAGATTCTGCAGCCATTGAGAAGAAATACCTGCTGAGCGCATACCACTACCCAATAATATGGTCGGATAGCTTGTATGATCATTTAAACAAGCAGGCATTTTCTGAATTTATTATTTACGATCAGTCCAATAAAGAAATCTTCAGAGGCGTCTTGAAGGGGCTTGACAGCAGTAAGATAAGGCTAGCGCTGGAAACAAGTGTAGCGAAGGGCAACACCAGCAGCAGCGAAGAGATACTATGTCATTTTTATTTACCACCCAGGTTTAATATAGACTATGTGAACAATACTCAATTCTTTATTGAGAACAATCTGAATAACGAATACTACGAGCTGCATAATAATGGAGCTGAGATTGATACCTTCTCGCTCTCATACGACCTTGCGAAGCAAACTATTATAAAAGGCAAATTGCAAAACCCTGAGAGCTGGAAGTACTATACTACTTTAAGGCCAGTATTTTCTGCGGCTTATAAAGCAAATGCAAAGACGAACTACTTACTAGGCACTTGTTATGATATAGTGCCTGTTGCGGAAGGCTCGCAAGATTCTGTGGCAAATAAGGTCTTATTTATTTACAAGTATTCGGGAAACAAGCTGATGGATATCTATTCGATAGACAAAACTGAGGCCGCTGTGAATGAAAATGCCTTTTTTATTTCACCGAAGGGTGACTTATATATGACTACAGTAAAGCCTAATGATGGCAAGAATTACTACCTGGCAAAATTTGAATTAAATGATCGTCACTATCGTTTTAGCAATTACGTGAATGATACCTTGCCACCGCAATACAGTACTACAGGAATAAAATATAACATGGTGGCTCCAAGAGTTGCTTACCCTTTCTTTACCCTACCATTCTCCAACAGATTTGTAAACCTGGAAAATAATAAAACATACACCATTCCTTTTGATGACAGTGTCTTTAAAGGTATGGCAGAAATAATGAACTTCAACAGGAAAAACAAACTACTACCCTATGCGATATGGAATGTACGCTATGATAAGGCAACAGGTAATCTTTTGATCATTTATGCTATTTACGACGATCTGAAATTTATGGTTTACAACCCTGCGCAACAGCGAATAATAAAGGACAGGAAACTGATGGACCTGATGGCCCTAAAAGCCACCCCGACGATAGATGAGTCGCTGAAGTTTGCGTACTACTATATGAAGGATAAGCACTGCATTTACAGAATTCCGCTGGACTATTAAATAGCTAAAACTATTCGTAACGGGATGACTAGTCAGTCATCCCACTTTTTATATCTCTTCCCGTTAACAAAATAATTTTTGGAGTTTTCATTTAATAACGTAATATTACGTTATGAAGCGAAACAAACAGTTATCATCTCTTACAAAAGCAGAAGAAGAGATCATGCAAATAATATGGCAGTTGGAGCGCTGCCTGGTGCGTGATATAATAGAACAATTAGGCGATCCGGAAATGCCGCACAGCACTATATCATCAGTGGTGCGCATACTGGAGAAGAAAGGATTTGTAGGACACAAGGCATACGGAAAAACTTACGAATATTTTCCGCTGATAGCTAATGAAGACTATGCACAGCATGGCGTAAAAAGTCTGATGGAAAAATACTTTGGCGGCTCGCCTAAGAAGCTGGTGAGCTTCCTGGTACAAAGTGAAGACTTGAACCTGAAGGAACTGAACGAGCTATTGAAAACGCTTGATAATGATAAAAAGAAGTAGCTATGCTGCAATACCTTATAAACACCAGCGCTATATGGTTGATGAGCTTACTCATCTTCGATATTTTCCTACGCAGAGAAAACTATCATAGCTATAACCGTATCTACCTCATTGGCACCTTACTAGCAGGCGCACTTATTCCTTTAGTACACTGGAGAACGCAGACGGTAGTGCAAGAAATCCACCCGCTTCATTTTTATAATAGCATGGTTGAGCTACAAGCTCATGAGGCAGTGCATCAATCTACTATTACCCACATAGCGCCAGCACATCATTATAGCTTTGCTACCATTATTGCAGCTATTTATATAGCAGGTGCTTTGATAAAAATTATACTGCTTGCAAAAGAAACATTTCAATTGCGCAGCTATTATAAAGAAGGAAAGAAAACAAACGTAAACGGGTGGCTGATAATAGAAACAGGTAAAGCACACGGACCATTCTCTATTTCCAACTACTTATTTATTAATAGTCGCACGCAATATGATAGCGCTCAGTTGGAGATCATTTTACAGCATGAACAGGAACACAGGAGGCTATTGCACGTTGCCGACCTAATATTAATACAGCTATGCAGCATTATTTTCTGGTTTCAGCCTTTTATTTATTTATATACCAGACGCCTGCGTATGGTGCATGAGTACCAGGCAGACAATACCGCAGCAAAAGATGAAGGCATATATAGTCAACTGCTTATTGAAACAAGCCTTTTATCTACCTATACCCAATTAACACATTCATTCAGTCGCTCACCTATAAAAAACCGTATCCTTATGCTGCAACACAGATCATCTAAAAGCAATAAAGTAAAATTGCTGACAGTATTGCCACTTATAGCATGCAGCCTGTTCTTCTTTACTGAATGCCGGAAAGTGACAAAAGCAAAAGAGCCAGCCTCTATAGATCCTGAAACAGCCTTAATGGGAGCCAAAATAGAATTTAAAACCCGCCTTGTTACCTTCAAAGGAAATGTATTCGAAGTATCTACTCCTGTAAAGACAAAAATGCCTGCTTTCATTAAGGCAATAAAGAAACAGGCTGAAAAAATGGAAAGTATGCCACCAACGGCGAAGATCAATGAAGATACTTTTATGGTCACAATTTACCGCCCACCTATCAGGATGAATAAAGACTCAATTTATTCTTTTAACAGCAATGATGGAAGTCAAGGAGTGCCCCCTGAATTCCTGGGAACAGATGGCAATATCAACAAGTATATATATAACGGGTGTATGGAGGATATGAGTATGCTTGACGACGGCGAATATGGCATTGGTCTTAGCGATTTGGTAATTGATAAAAATGGGAAGCTCGTTTACTACAGCACACCTACAATAAATAAAGATGGGGCGGGAAAAATAAAAGCGCCGGCCAAAATAATAGCAAGAGCCATCAGCCTACTGGACAATGCGCCAAATTGCAAACCGGCAATGAAGGACGGGAAAAATGTGGTAGCTATATTGAATGAGCAGTTTGAATATGATGTAGTAGTAAAAAATCATAAAGCTGAACTGCATCGC
>JBQCEX010000518.1:0-6957 GCA_051959855.1 Flavipsychrobacter sp.
TGCTGCTGGAAAACCTGCGCTACTACAAACAGGAAGAAAAAGGAGATAAGGATTTTGCTGAGCAATTATCAAAGCTGGGAGATGTGTATGTGAATGACGCCTTTGGTACTGCACACCGTGCTCATGCATCTACCGCGGTTATTGCACAATTCTTTCCGACAGACAAAAGAATGTTTGGTTTGCTGATGGATGCAGAAGTGGCTGCTGCTGAAAATGTATTGCACAACAATCAAAGGCCATTCACAGCAATAATAGGTGGCGCAAAGGTTTCGGATAAGATACTGATCATAGAAAACCTGCTTGAAAAGGCTACCGATATCATTATAGGCGGTGGCATGGCTTATACTTTTTTCAAAGCCCAAGGTTGCCACATAGGTAATTCATTGTGTGAAGATGACAGGCTGGACACAGCTAATGAATTGCTGAAAAAGGCTGCTGATAAAGGTGTATGTATTCATTTGCCGTCAGATAGTATCATTGCAGACAAATTTGCTGCAGACGCTAATACATCTTCTGCAAACAATGCTGAAATACCTGCGGGCTGGATGGGGCTTGACATTGGACAAATGGCTATTGAGCAGTTCACTAAAGTAATATGTGAGTCAAAAACAATACTATGGAACGGCCCAATGGGCGTGTTTGAGATGGAAAAATTCCAGCATGGTACTAAAGCAATAGCCGATGCAGTAGCTAAGGCGACACAAGATGGTGCTTACTCCCTGGTAGGTGGTGGTGACAGCGTAGCTGCTGTAAATAAGTTTGGCTATACTGATAAGGTAAGCTATGTATCTACCGGTGGTGGTGCACTGCTGGAATATTTTGAAGGGAAGGAGTTGCCGGGTATCGCTGCAATTAAAGACTAAAACACATTTTATGAAAAGAATTTTATACCCCTGTTTGTTTATACTACTTTATTCGCTTCCTGCATCCGCTCAGATTAATGCAGTAACTGATGATGGGAAAGAGGTAATATTAAATACAAATGGTACTTGGAAGTATAAAACAGACATTACTCCAGCTTATGAAACAAGGGTAGATACATTAGCATTTGAAAAAGGCAAGAACGCCACTTTTCTTTTAAAAGGGCAAAAAGTTAAGTATGGTATTTGGCTTGACCCGAAGAAATGGAAATTTAAGGCAGGCGATGAAGACGATTTAAAAGAATACAAATTGACTCTTAAAGGCGAAGATGCTTATGCAATGATAATACCTGAACGCATAACTATACCGATGAATAATCTTGTTGAGATTGCTTTAAAAAACTCAAAAAAAGCTGCTCCTGATGCCCATTTAGTTAGACAGGAAACAAGGAAAGTAAATGGTGTAGTCGTTACGTTGGCAGAAATAAGAGGTACAGTTGAGGGAATTAATTTTGTTTATTTAGGTTATTATTATGGTAGTAAGGCTGGTACAGTTCAGTTTGTGACCTACACTTCAGACAAATTGTATAGCAGCTATGAAAAGGAAATGCAGAACCTGCTAAATGGCTTTGTTATTCTTGATAATTAATAATGGAAGTTTAAAATAAAAAAGCAAACACTACTTAGTGTTTGCTTTTTTATGGCTTTACTTTTTATCCAGCAGATCGTCTGTGAAGTGTTTTCTCTCTTTTTCTTTCGAAAATTTATCTGCATTGTAATCTTTTGATTTATTGCGCGGAATGGACAGACTATTCCATTCATCACTACGCAGCATTTTTGCTACAAATACTATTTGTCCTACATGATAGGAGTAATGTGCTATCTGGCGGTTGATGGCTTCCAGGACACTATGTCCTTCATTACGGATGTAAATAATTCTTTCAAGGTCATTATCTATAATGCTGTTTAACGCATCAAACAGGCATTTCCAGCCCTCCTCCCATTTTGTCATTAATTGTTCGCGTGTATTCCAGTCATTTTCAAACTCCGCATCACGTTCGCGCCAGGGCTTTTCGCCGTCTGTGGCCAGGAAGTCAGTCCAGCGACTTAGCATATTGCCCCACATGTGTTTCACAATAACAGCTATGCTGTTAGTATCAGCATTCGGAGACCAGAAAAGCTCCTGCTCAGTAGTTTGTGCCATAGCTTTTTCACCCAGTTGCTTATACAGCATAAACTGGCGTCTGGCACTGTCGAGATAATTAAGTGTTGCCATGATAAAGTGTTTTATTTACAAGGATTTTTTGCGTCACCATAAATAGCGGGTCTGGTAATTTCCATCAGGCGTTCAGGGTATCGTGGGTCTGTAAATCCGTATTGAGCATACAGGCCTTTAGCATCTAAAGTAGCCAGCATGATGCGTCTTAGCTTTTGCACCCAAGGTAAGGCCAGCAACTCTTTCATCATTAGTTTGCTCAACCCGTTGCCTCTGTGCTCGTTTATAACAAAAACATCAGCCAGGTAAGCAAATGTAGTATAGTCTGTTACGAGGCGTGCATAAGCAACCTGCTGACCATCTTTTAGAATGCCTATAGTGAATGAATTGTCGAAAGAACCTTTAAAAAGCTCATAAGGGATATGCTTAGCCCAATATGACTCTTCTGACAGCCATTTATGTATAGCTACCGGTTGCAATTTTGACTTGTCGGTCGTCAGCAGATAGCCCTCATGTTCGATATTCAGAGGTTCCATACTATAATATATAGTTCCAGTTATGTTTATCTTCAATTATGCCTTTGCGTATCTTATACAGTTCCTGTTGTAAACTGTACATGAACGCATCTTCGCCCGTGTAGCATTTGTATTGCTTGTCACCTATACCAATTAATTCGATAGGGGCAATAACGGCAGCCGTACCGGCGCCAAAGGCCTCAACTCGTTTGCCATTTTCCAAAGCTCTTTGCACCTCAGTATAGCTTATAGATCTTTCCTGTATTTGTATGCCGCGTTCACGCGCGAGTGTTAAAAGCGAATCGCGTGTTACACCGTCCAGTATAGTGCCGGAGAGTGCAGGCGTTATCAGTACATCATCTATATAGAACATTACATTCATGGTGCCGGACTCTTCCATAAATTCATGAGATTTGCTATCCGTCCATATCACCTGGTCATAACCAGCCTCACGCGCCAGTTGAGTAGGGTAGAATGCGGCGCCATAGTTGCCTGCGCATTTTGCCGCACCTGTGCCGCCATCGGCAGCGCGAACGAATCGGTCTTCGATCTTTACTTTTAAAGGCTTAGCATAATATTGATAAGCAGGAGAGCAAACAATCATAAAAAGGTATTCATCTGACACCTTAACGCCAATACGATCCTCTGAAGCGATCATAAACGGACGTATATATAATGCGCCATCTGCATCGTCCGGCACCCAATTGCTATCAAGCTGTACCAGCTGATGTAAAGCTTCTATAAATAAATCTTTAGGTACAGCGGGCATGCACATGCGTTCCAGCGATTTTGTAAAGCGTTCATAATGCTTATCCGGGCGATAGATATTAATTCGGCCATCCTGCATCATAAATGCCTTCATACCTTCAAATACATTCTGGCCATAATGCAGACATAATGCAAAAGGGCTTAATACCAGGTGAGAAAAAGGAACGATGCGCGGATTGCTCCACTGACTGTTCCTGTATTCCGCAATGAACATGTGCTCTGTTGGCACCTTGCCGAAAGGAATGGATTTAGTGTCTTTTGTTTGTCTTTCTGTTTGTTCAGTAATCGAAATGGTAAATTCCATACAATTAATTTTTTAAGTTTAAGATTCAACCGGTAGCTTGCCTAATTCTTCTACTATTACCGGTTTGTGTTGTTTTCTATAGCCTCTGTTTACCAGGTAGACGCCTGCAACAATTGTGATAAAGGCCAGTGCTGTATATATATTCAAAGGTTCGCTTAATATTAAATATCCGAGGATAACAGCTACGAGTGGATTGATATAGGCATAAATAGTAGCGACGCCTACAGGCAAGGCTCCTAATGCATACATATATGCACCATAGGCAAGCACGGAGCCAAATGTAATGAGATAGCAAAGTGCAAGAAAGCCTTCCGTGTTCCAAAGCTGCATACCATTATAGCTTTCAACCAATGGACTGCCAACAAGCATGAATAAACCGCCAAAGAAAAGCTGCATACCTGAGTTGAAAATAGGATTGACAGGCTTAACATGCTTTTTGTTGATAATGCTACCGCATGCCCATGAGAGTGTGGCCAACAATATACTTAGAATGCCTGCCAGGTAAGCCTGGTTAGAGAAGGCGCTGAGATCATCTTTAAAGATCAGCCCTACGCCTAAAAAGCCAAGCAGCATACCAGCTGCGATGGACAGGTTAAAATGTTCTTTTTTAGAGGATAATAAATTTATGCTGACTGCAAATATTGGCATGATAGAACATAGTAATGCCGCTACACCACTGGGTACATATTTTTCGCCCCATGTAACACATCCATTACCGATGCTGAGCATAAGGAAGCCAATAAGCATCTGACGAAGGATATTTTTTCCAGATAGATCTTTATTCTTATTCGAAATTAAGGCCAATAGCATAAGTATAATACCAGCTGTAAACTGCCTGACGCCCGCAAACAAGAACGCAGGATAATGCCGAACACCTACCCGAATGGCCAGATAAGTAGTACCCCATGTAATGCTTACAAATGAAAGTGCGAGGTATGCTTTTGTTTTCGTGGTCATTCAGGTTACTATTAAAAACATAACAAAAGTCCAACTATTATTTGGGACAAAACAGATACAATTTCTGTAATTTTGACCATAACAGTTTGTGGTATGAAAAAAATGGTTCAGGGCAAAAGCGAGCATTTATACCTGCATGTAGCCGATAATATAGAGCAACAGATAATGGATAAAGTGTTGAATATAGGCGACAAGCTGCCCAGTGTGCGGCAAATGAGCAAAGAGCGCAGCATTAGCATCAGCACTGCGCTGCAAGCTTATTACCATCTTGAAGGGAAGGGTTTGATAGAATCAAGGCCACAATCGGGATATTATGTACGTTTCAACCCCACGCGTTTTCCGCACAAACTGGAAAAGAGTAATCCACTGCAAACCACAAAGGCAAAAAATGTAGAGGCCATTATAACCGAGGTATATGATGATTTTGCGATGCCGGGGGTTACGCGTTTTTCACTGAGTGTGCCCGCGGCGGAAATATTGCCGCTCGCAAAGCTGAATAAATCAATGATGCAGGCGTTACGCGATTTACCCGCAAGCGGTACATCGTACGAACAGATAAAAGGAAATGAACTATTGAGAAGGCAAGTAGCACGCTGGTCAATGACATGGGGAGGCAAGCTGCAGCCCGACGAACTGGTAACTACCGCAGGCTGCATGAATGCTATAAGCTACTGCCTGATGGCCCTGGCGCAGAAAGGCGATACCATAGCTGTTGAAAGCCCTGTGTACTTTGGTGTACTTCGTTTTGCCCAGAGCATAGGACTGAAAATACTGGAACTGCCCACAGACCCTGAAACTGGTGTGGACCCTGATGACGTGAGGAAGGCTATACAAAAACATAATGTAAAGGCTTGCTTCTTTGTCAGCAATTTCAGTAACCCCTTAGGCTATTGCATGCCTGATGAGCAAAAGGAAGCAATGGTAAAATTGTTATCCTTTCATGGCATACCGCTGATAGAAGATGACCTGTATGGCGATGTTTACTTTGGAAAAAAGAGACCGCGGACCTGCAAAAGCTTTGATGAAGAGGGCAACGTGCTGTGGTGCAGTTCAATATCTAAAACCCTGGCGCCAGGCTATAGGGTAGGCTGGGTAGCACCTGGTAAATACATGGACAAGATAAAGAGACTAAAGCTTTATCATAGTATAACCACTGCTACAGCCCAGCAGGCAGCGATAGCCAACTTCCTGGCAACAGGGCGGTATGAAAATCATTTGAGGAAACTGCGACAAACCTTGCATGCAAACAGCCTGCAGTTCATACGGGCTATTGGTGAATATTTTCCTGAGAATACTAAAGTGAGCACACCGGGTGGCGGATTTATCATGTGGGTGGAACTGGACAAGAGAATAGATACTTACCAATTATACCAGGAGGCGATGCTGCATAAAATAAGTATTGCGCCAGGCACCATATTTACACTACAGGACAGATACCAGAACTGTATGCGCCTGAGCTACGGTATGCAATGGAAGCCAGAAATAGACAGAGCGCTTAAGAAGCTGGGTGGGCTGGTAAAGAGTATGTTATAAATAAGATAATTTCTCTTTTAGCAGGCCAGTTACTATATTCGACATATCTATATGTCGCACACGCCACACGAAACTATAGTATGCCCTAATTGCGGCTCTATTGCTGAAAAGAATTTCTGCTCCGAATGCGGACAGGAAACACATTTGCATAACGACTCTTTCTGGGGACTGGTGATGCATTTTATAGGACATTATTTTCACTACGACTCTAAATTCTGGAAGACATTAAGGGCTCTGTGGTTTAGTCCTGGCAAGCTGACAACTGCATACTGGAAGAAACAAAGGATGCGGTATATACCTCCGGTATCGCTGTATATATTTATTAGTGCGGTGTTTTTTCTATGCATGATGTTTACTAAGCCAAGCGAACGTGAAGTAGCGCAAAATATTAAAGCAGAGATGGAAATAAAAAAAGCCGATTCACTAAAACGGCCGCTTTATTATCAACGTCTAAATTACAATAGAAATGAAGCAAATAAATTTTTAGGTAATAATTCTTTATTTAAAGTCCGTTCATCATTTAATAATCCTGCGTATGCAACAGAACTGATCGAAAAATTATTGCATAGCTTTCCCAAAATTTTCTTTTTCTTAATTCCGCTAATGGCAGGAATTCTGCACTTACTTTTCTTAAAAAGGAAGGATCTGAATTTTGTTAGCCACACTATCTTCTCATTACATTTACACGCTTTTTGCTTTTCTCTCTTTTTGTTGACGCTTATTCCTTTTATAGATGATTGGATTGAGCCATTATTGTTTTTTGCAGGTGTTAATATGGTGGTAGTCGCGCGCATGTTCCACACG
>JBQCEX010000519.1:0-2473 GCA_051959855.1 Flavipsychrobacter sp.
ACTTAAAGATAAGTGTTACTAATATGACAGGACAGGAAGTATATAGCAGTAGTTACGTAAATATGAGTGGAGCATTTAGTACCGAAATTAACCTAAGCGCAGCAGCAAGAGGTGTCTACTTTGTAACCTTCATGGCTGATGGTGAAAAAATGATAAGAAAGATGGTACTAAAATAAAATGTAAGTACCATAAACTAACAAATAATTAATAGAAATGGCCGCTTGATTAAGCGGCCATTTCTATTTTTTTTATTTGCAGTTATTTGTATTAATCAGAGCAGTTAAAAAACTCATTATAATTATTAACTGTATCCAACCATTTTTGTAAAACACTTGTCTGGAAAGAAAAGTAGCGGATTACATCTGCTAATTTTTTTAATTAATTTTTAATCTACTATTCATGGACGAATATATACCTTATGAAAAGTTTATCTCTTCAGATGTGGCATTAACTACAGGTTAAGCATCAAATTTTAATAATAAACTATAAACAAATGAACAGAGCATTTACACCTTCATTTCTTCAAAACGGGCTGACCAAAGTTGCCTTAGTCTTGTTAATCTTCTTTTTGGGCAATACGGTTTACGCCCAGAATTATTTAAAACAAAGTTTTGATAGTACTACATTTCCACCATCAGGTTGGTCTAATATCTACGTAAGTGGTATAAGTGATGATGGAGGAGATACTACCTGGTTTCGGCTGACGGGTGGATCTTCGAGCGTGCATCCTGCCTCAACACCCACACACAGCGGTGCCGGTATGGCATCTTATAACAGCTTTAACATGAAAAATGGAGCGGAGGCTTTACTGATAACACCGGCAATAGATATGACTGTTTATCCGACGGGAGGTAATGAAGTGTCTTTCTGGTTTTATAAAGAAACAGACTATCCGGATGGATGGTATGGAAATCAGCAAGATCAGTTGAACGTATGGGTTAATACAAGCCCGTCAATAGGCAGTGGTGCCATTCTGATGGACAGTTATTACAACGGTATAGGTGAAACGCCTATGGTATCGAGCATGGGATGGTATAAGTATACGCTACGATTGCCATCATCTATGATGACATCCACACATGTTTATATAATATTTGATGCTGTATCTAATTATGCTACAGATCTATTCCTGGATGATATTTCGGTTGATCACCTGCCTCCGTGTTCCGGCACACCATCTGTAAACCTCATGCCTAAAGCAAGTTATAGTGCCGTGTGCAGCGGCAAGCGTGATTCGTTATTTGGACAGAGTGATTCTTATCTTCCCGGGCAAATGTTTCAGTGGCAAAGCGCTACCAGCCCTACAGGGCCGTGGACTGACATAGCCGGTGCTACAGATACATCATATTATACACCTGCCATTTCCAGCACTGTTTATTACCGGTTAAAAGATTCATGTACAGGCAGCGGTAACGTGGGCTACAGCCTTGCTGATACATTTGTAGCCGGTACGGCAACTTATGCAACACTTCCATATGTTCAAAGCTTTGAGACCTGGCAAAATTTCTGTGACAAATATGACGTACCCGGAGGTGGCAACTGGATAAATACGCCTAGTACAGGTGAGGGATCATGGAGAAGAGATGACCAGGGTTGCAGCTACGGCGGCTGGAATATCTATGGGTGTACAAGCTATACTGTGCATACTTATTCACCTTATACTGCGGCACATGGCGGTTCCCACACTGCACGTTTCCATAGTTCGCCAGATTATGGAGGATATTTACCCACAACTTCAGCGCCCTGGAGCGGTAGCCTTGATCTGTATGTGAATTGCAGTGGCAGTGGTAACAAATTGTTGCAGTTCTTTTTTAAGAATCAAGCCTATCCATATTCCGGAACAAGTTTTTCACTATATAACAATGATTCCCTGGATATATTCCTTTCTACAGACGGGGGAGCGACCTTTAAAGAAATATGGGGAGCGGATACTGCACAGGAATGGAAAAGGGTGAGATTGGATATAGCGTCAACATCAGCCAACACGATAATCAGGTTTTTTGCTAAGCGGAACGGCGGCGACCCGATGGGCTATGGTTATACGTATGACAGAACAGATATAGGCCTGGATAGCGTATATGTAGGACCGGCATGCAGCAGCCTGCCTGCTACTATGGCAACAAGCCCTTCAGGCACAGTATCCGGATGCCCGGGAGCAAGCTATACATTTAATATAGCCAGCCTGCCATTGACAGGTGGCCTGACATATACATGGCAGCAAGCTTTAGCGCCTTTCAGTAGCTTTGGTACAACAGTTGGGGGTACCGGAGATAATTCATTTACTTACCAAACTCCGCCCTTATTCGATTCAATCCGTTATAGGGCTATTGTAACCTGTCCTTATACAGGTGCAAGTGATACCACTATAGCTGTAATGGTAGCAATGAGCAATAAGCCATCATATGCGGCCATAAATTTGCCTGCTCCTGCCGGACCAGGGTATCATTATAGTTTTGAAAACTGGAATAACAGG
>JBQCEX010000520.1:0-6683 GCA_051959855.1 Flavipsychrobacter sp.
TGCATATGGTGAGCAAGAACCTAATAGAGAAAAAATCGTTAATGCCTGAAGAATTGCAAGCAGAAACTATTAATGAAATTGCGACTACCGCAAATGAATTGGAAATACTATCTACTAATATTTTAAACTGGATAAAATATAATAAAGAAGGCAAAAAGCTGAACGTTACTGCTATAAACATACACAACCTGGTAGAAGAGATATTTGGTGTCTTCAGACTGATAGTAAAGCGAAAAAACATTACGCTGGTAAATAATGTGACTAATGAGGACGAGATATTTCAATATGCTGAGCCTTTAAAAATTGTCATTTATAATCTGCTAGTAAATGCAATAAACTTTAGTGAAAATGGCAGTATAGCTGTTGACTGCAAAAAAAGCACTACAGGCGTATTAATCACAGTTACCGATGAGGGAGTGGGAATGACAGCAGAACAGATACACAATGTTCTAAATGATGAATATGTTATATCATCTGAAAACGTGGACAAGAAAAAAGGTAATGGCCTTGGCTACCTCATTATAAAAGATCTTCTTAAGATAATGGGCGCAAGCATACAGATACAAAGTGAAAAAATGAGTGGGACAAAGGTGCAGGTGAATATACCTGCGAGAAAATTGCAACAGTGAAAAACGGACAAAAAATAAAGCCATCTGAAACAGATGGCTTTATTTTTACTTAGAAATTCAAACTATTTTTTAGCAGCTTTAATTCCTGAAATCTTAGTGCTGAATTCTTTACCTGCTTTAAACTTAGGCACTTTGCGTGCTTTAATTTTAATAGTTTCCCCTGTCTGAGGGTTACGGCCATTACGTGCAGCACGTGCAGATACAGAGAATGTACCGAAACCAACCAGGGTTACAGTATCACCACCTTTTAAAGCACCAACTACAGCTCCTGTAAATGCATCTAATGCATCATTTGCCTGAGTCTTAGTAATGTTTGCGTCTTTAGCGATCTTATCGATTAATTCTGCTTTGTTCATTTAATGAGATTTTTAAAAAATTAAGGTACTCAGTAAATTGATATTTTCCAAACATGCCCTATAAAATATGATACCTTGCAGAAAAAATGGGGATAAAATGGCTAAAATAGTGGATTACAGGGCTATATTTTAGGTAAAATCATAATAATAAGGCCGTTTAGTGGTGAAACGGCCTTATATAAAGCAGCCATTAACCTTATGATAAAGAAGGAGACTTCTTTGAAGATTGATTATTATCTGACTTCGAATTTTGATTATCTGAAGGTTTAATAGTAGACGTGGTGCTAACAGAAGAAGACTTGGCTTCTTTTTCATTTTCCTGTTTTACACGCAACCTATTTTCTACGTTCTTTACGCCTGATATAGCTTCTGCTAAACTTTCGGCATGGCGTTTTGCCTGGCGGCTTTCTACGGTACCGCTAAGTATTACATCGCAGTCATCAACAGAAACCTCGATATCTGATGCGTCCAGATAGGAATCATCGCTAAGGCGGTCGTTAATATCTTCTTTGATGCGTTCATCAGAACGGCGATAACCCTTAGGGCCTTTACCTTTGTGCTGGCCCATGTTATTGCCAGTTTCATTTTGTCTTCCTGACTGAGTACCATACATGTTGCTGCCTGCAGAACCGCTGCTGCCCCAATTACTTTGATTGCCACTATTATAGCTACCACTATCCCAGTTGCCCTGACTACCGTAATTGCTATTAGTATTGCCATAACGTCTATCGTTGCTCATACCTTGGGAACCACTACCATAATTGCCGCTATTGCCCCAATTACTTTGGTTGCCCCAACCCTGATTATTTCCCATGTTGCCAGTACCACTTGAGCTATTGCCATAACCAGCAGTATTGCTCCAATTATTTTGATCATTGTAACGCTGATCGTTATTGCCCATGCCCTGGGTACTGCTGCCATAACCACCGGAACTACCCCAGCTATTTTGATTGCCATAATTGTCACTATTGCCGTAGCGCTGGTCATTATTGCCCATATCGTATGAGCTGCTACCATAGTTGCCAGTGTTATTCCAATTATTGCCAGAATTGCGCTGGTTACCGTAGCGCTGATCATTATTGCCCATGCCATATGAACTACCTCCACGATTGTTTTGGCTACCGGTGTTGCCGTAACGCTGATTGTTATTGTCCCAGTTGTTCTGGTTATTTCCATAGCTGCCCTGATTCTGATCGCTATACAAATAACCAGAACCAAAGCTGCGTCCGCGATTCATATCGCGGCTATATTCATTGCCCTGGCTTCTGTTATTGCTCCAGTTATCTGTATCCTGATTTCGTTGACTACGGCGTCCGGAATAATTTTGATTTTCATAGCTAGTGCTATACGGATTGGAATAGTCGTCATAGTTCTGCCTGTCGGAATCTTTCTGCTGACCACGATAATTACCTTGCGCATAGTCATCATTGTAGTCATCATAATCTTCGTTGCGGTTCGTACGATTGTAGTTGTTGTCTTCGTAGTCGTTATAGTCTTGTGAAGAGCGGCCAGCATATTGCTGATTGCGGTTACTGTTAGCCATAAGTTTTAATTATTTTCTGATTAAGAATATCATTTATTGATAAAAACTGTACCCATACAATAAATGAAAACTGAATTATCAGAACATATTGTTAATCAATAACCATTCCTTTTATAATTGATAGAGAGAAAAAATCATTGATTTTTTGTACCGATTTGTGTAATAATTTTTGGGATTGATTCATTATTAATTTTTTGTGATGAAACGACTCTTCTTATGCAGCGTTTTTAGTCTCAGCGCGATCCTTATTTACGGGCAAACACAAAAGAACAACAGCCTTGCAGATAAAAATGTAAAACAGCATAAATCTTATGGAAACAATAGGGTTAAGAAAATTAAAAACATTGAACATAAACAAAAAAAGAAGAAGCACTATAAAGCAAGCAGTATGATGGATACGCTTGGAGATAAGCCAAATACTAATGAGCCCGATAAATAATCAGCATTCATAAAACTAACCCCGGGTTTGGTGGCACGATAAATATGGAAGCATGAATGAAGAACAACCATATCTTGGATCTCCTGACAATCCCCGTACTGCTGCAGTAGTGGGTTATATAACACTTATCGGCTGGCTGATTGCTTATTTTGCATTATACAAAAAAAATAAGGATGCTTTTTCTGCTTTTCACCTAAGGCAAACATTGCTGCTGCACATTATTGCTTTTATTCTAAATGTACTGGCATTTCTTTCACTATGGCAGTTATTTCCACAGATAATAGTAACGATACTGGCATTGCTGCTATTTGTACTTTGGCTAATAGGTGTATACTATGTAGTAAACAATAAACAGAAAGGGATACCTATTGTTGGGAACATAGCGCAACGCCTGTTTGCACAATTATAATTGCAGGAATAGTTTTTATAAAAGAACTAACATGTTAACTAAAACATACACTCATGAGATCTACCAACGGAAAAATTATTGCTTTGGCTTTGGCTGGCTCACTATCTTTTGCGGCATGTAACAATTCCGGAAATAATGCGAACAACACCACTGATAGTGTAAAAGCAAAATTGCAGGAAGCAGGACAGAAAATAGGAGATGCGGCGAACACTGTAGGCAAGGATATAAAAAATGCTGCAGATACAGTAGTTAATAAAGCCCAGGAGGCATTCAACAGAAACCCTGACTCAAGCTTTGCGGTGAAGGCAACAATAAGCAATGAAAAAGAACTAAAAATATTGGATGAAGGGACTGTAAAAGGAACAAATAAGGAGCTAAAAACTGATGCGAAGAAAATGATAGCCGATCACAAGAAACTAAAAGCAGAGCTGAAAACTTACGCATCGTCTAAGGGTTATAAGCTGCCTGATGAGAATGATATTGAAAACAATGATATTCAGACCATAAACAATAATCATCAGCTTGGTAATGATTGGGACAACGCCTGGACAAATCAGTTAGTTACCGACCACAAAAATGATATAGATGATTTTGAAAAAGCAGAAAACAATGTAAAAAATCCTGCATTGAAAAAGCTGATAAGTAATACACTCCCTACTCTGCATAAACACCTGGATATGGTGATAAAACTACAAGGTGACCTACCCAGATAACAAAGAAATTAATGTAAAATAACGAAGCGGCTAAAAGAGCCGCTTCTGTTTTTATGTAGCGAGATCGGGAGTTGAACCCGAGACCTCAGGGTTATGAATCCTGCGCTCTAACCGCCTGAGCTACCTCGCCAAAAATTGGATTGCAAAGGTAATAAAAAAACTTAAAAATCAAATCCTTTTAAAATGCTTTTTAGTTCGCTGCTAATAGAAGTTATTTTCCTATCCGTATAATCAAAACAAACCATTCCTGTTTTTGCTTGTGCTATGTTTATTTCTGCACCATTTCTAACGGTAGTTATATTGTACAGCAAATCGAAAGATCTATCTGTTAGCTCATCAGTATATAAAAATATATCAAGCATATCGCCGTAGAAAGCTTCGCCTTTGTATGCTATCATCACGTCAGACATAATAAGTCCATGTCCTCCTATATTCAATTCATCGTATCCTTTACTGCTTAAAAATTGCATTCTCGCTTCGTGAATGATAGACAATATTGCATCGTTACCCACATGACCGCCATAATTAATATCACTTATGCGTACCGGTATAGAGAGTTTTAATAAGGATTTCTCGTCAGGAAATTTTATTTTTACACGGGCCATTTAATTGCAATTCGCTTATGAAAATTATTTGTATCGGACGAAATTACGGCGAACACGCAAAAGAATTAAATAACGAGGTACCTACAGAACCTGTTATTTTTATGAAGCCAAAGAATGCATTGCTGCTGGCGGATAAACCATTGTATTATCCTGAGTTTACAGATGATCTGCATTATGAGTGCGAAATAGTGGTGAAAATCAATAAGAACGGTAAATACATACAGGAAAGGTTTGCCAATAAATATTATAACGAAATATCGGTGGGCCTTGACTTTACAGCGCGTGACCTGCAGGAAAAGCAAAAGAAAAAAGGGCTACCGTGGGAAATAGCCAAGGCATTTGATGGCAGCGCGGCTGTAGGTAATTTCATTCCCATTACACCAGAATTGGACCTGAAGAATATACATTTCCAGTTAAAGAAAAATGGGGAGATGGTGCAAGATGGCAATAGCAGAGATATGATTTTTAATGTTAATAAAATCATTGAATACACGTCCAAATTTTTTACATTAAATATTGGTGACCTCATATTTACCGGCACTCCGGCAGGCGTTGGCCCCGTAAATGTGTATGACAAACTGGAGGGATATTTGAATGGAGAAAAGCTGCTGGACGTAGATATAAGATAATGTTCACCTGCGAAAAGTATATTATTTCTATATCTTCGCACTACAATAAATAATTAATGAGAAAGCCTATTGCCATTCTTATAGCTATTTTATCTTTTGCATTCGTATGTAAGGCACAGCAACAACCTAACATAGGATGTGTAGATAAAGTAATAAAACTGCAGGCTGAAGATCTGAAACAAACGTTCATGAAGCAGGATATGGTGGTATATAGAGATGCGATGATGAGCATGGAGTCTCAGACCCCCTTTCCGGTAGCAGTACAACTAAACAAGGGCCAACTATACCAGTTTATATTTGTAGGCAGCAGAGAATCTGCTAAAATAACAATGGAACTTTTTGACGGCGATGACAAAAAGCTGGAACAGCGAACTGCGGGCGCCACATCGTCAAATCCTAATGGCAACTATATTATTTATTCATTTATTCCGGAAAAAACGGACCTATACTTAATAGTGCTAACCCAAAAGCTGAAAAACAGAACGATGTGCGGCAGCTTTACTATAATGCAAAAAGGCCAACCTAAGGCACAGGCTACGGACAGTAATGTGGCTAAGCCGAAGCAGGTAATAACAACACCTGGCAGGCGAAATAGCGGCAAAGGCACTACCGCCCCATCGCAACCCAACTATTCCCCAAGATACTTACAGCAACAAAAAACGAGATAGGGAAACTTATATAGAATCAGCGCTGCATGGATGTAAACATAGAACCCAGCTGGAAAGAAGAGCTGAAAGCAGAGTTTAGCAAACCTTATTTTGAAGGAGTAGTACAATTTTTAAAAGCAGAAAAAAACGCCGGAAAAACTATCTATCCTCCGGGGCAGCTGATATTCAATGCATTTAGTTTTACCCCATTTGATAAGGTTAAGGTGGTAATACTGGGACAAGACCCCTATCACAATCCCGGCCAGGCTCACGGATTATCTTTTTCTGTAGCAGGTAATGTCGCTCCGCCACCATCTTTAATCAATATCTTTAAAGAAATACATGAAGATACCGGAGTGGATATTCCGAAGCATGGCAACCTGGAAAAATGGGCAAAGCAAGGGGTATTATTACTTAATGCCGCACTTACGGTAGAGGCGAATAAACCTATGTCTCACAGCGGAATAGGCTGGCACCATTTCACTGATGACGTGATAAGAATAATATCGGAAAGGAAGGAGCATGTGGTGTTTATGCTATGGGGCAGATTTGCACAAGGTAAAGAGAGCCTGATAGATAAGAGCAAACATTTGGTGCTGAAAGCAGCTCACCCGTCCCCTCTTTCTGCGTATAATGGCTTCTTTGGATGCCATCACTTTACGAAAACAAACAAATGGCTGCAGGAACATAATATAAAGCCAATAGACTGGTCG
>JBQCEX010000521.1:0-2026 GCA_051959855.1 Flavipsychrobacter sp.
GTCAAAATAGACAAACATTTTTTCCAGTTCGTCATTAACTGTCATTTTATTGAATCTTCCTAACCGGTTTTTGCGCGCCATGCAATAGTCGCCTGCTTTTAAGAACTTGTGCTCCGTGCCGTCATAAAGATTCATAATCCCCTTTTCAATAAAAATGAAAGTATGTTCGGCTACAAACTGTTCCGGCGAAATTTCTTTGCCGATGTAACGCATATACCCGGTATCTTCTGTCATTGCTATCGATTATCCAGTTAAAAATACAAGATCGTATTAATATAAGAATTGGGGGCTTAATTAGTTATATTTTTTGCAATAAGGCTCTCGTTTCAGCAACAACTTTGTCCTGAAAATTCGTATCGCGTACCTGAATTGAGCCTTGCATCGGAATACCCTTTTCATCAAAATAAACGCCTGTCTTTCCCGATGTATCCGTCAAAATTTTCACGATTGTCATTGCCGATTTTATGGGTGTACTGCTATATCTGGAAAAAGGCGGAATGATTGCCATTAAATGTCCGAATATAAAATGCACAACCTTATTAACGCTTTCTGTTCCTAGACCTGTGCCACGGGTAATTCCAGGCTCAATGGCGTTGATATGTAATCTCGGCATCTCTCGTGCAAAAGCCAAGGCGGAAGCAAGCAACGCTTGTTTGGATGTTGCATAGGCGTCAATGCCTGGCATTTTGGAACCGCCCTCTTTCCATCTTCCCTCTGCACTAGCTTCGGCAGAGATGTAGCGACCGCCCTTCATTCCCATCAATTTTACGGGCTTTCGTTCAGGATCTTCAATAGCAGAAACAATAAATGCGATATTTGTTCCGTCAGCAAGATGAGGAGCCAGTGCTTCAGTCAATGCAAATGCGCCGAGATGATTAGTGGCATACGTTAAATCAAAACCTTGCTTGCTCTTTGCTGCTTTCTGGGGCATAATTCCGGCATTGTTGAGCAGCCCTGCTATTGGTAAATCCAATTTAATAATTTCCTGCGCCACACGCTTTACACTTACAATATCCGAAATATCGCAAACAACGGAAATCGCGTTACCACCTGTGTCTTTAATTGTTTTTTCAACTTGTTGTAGCTTATCCTTGTTTCGTCCTACAAGTATGACTATGCCGTGCCTGGCAAGCTCTAAGGCTGTTTCGTAGCCGATTCCAGAAGTCGGTCCGGTAATGATATATGCTTTCCCATTTTTCATCTTCAAAGATTTTATACCGCGAAGTTGCGTGTAAAATCTTACGGCTGCTTTCTTATAAAGTCCAAATTATTGTCTTAAAAAGTCCAATTAGTGCAAGATCTCATTATTTTAATACACGCAATGAGATTCAGCATTATGCGCCATAAGCACCGGAAGAGGCTGATAAAAAGTCAAAAGAAAAACCAAGAAGTACTTCATCAAAAAAATGGCATTTTTAGAAAAAAAAATGAACTAGTCTGTACACCTGAAAAATCAAGTGTACACGGCTTCAAAATCTGATTTATTCGATTCAATTCTCGCCAAACGTTCATCAAATTTTCTGGTCTTTCCTCGCCTACATTTTTTTGCGATAGACCCAGTTTAATATAGGATTTGTCATAAAGGTGGTAACCAATGCCATAATGACCATTACAGTAAACATTTCTGCACTTAAAATGCCCATATCATAGCCTATATTTAACACTACGAGCTCTACAAGCCCTCTTGTATTCATCAGTGCTCCTATGGCGATACTTTCTTTGGTCGTTTCTCCGGTAAGCTTTGCAGCTATAACACTGCCACCAAGCTTTCCTGTTATTGCAACAACTGTAACAAGCAGGCAACTTATCCATAAAGAACTGCTATTAAGTAAACCCAATTGCGTGCGAAGGCCAGTAAAAACAAAAAACAAGGGCAGCAACAATACCAATGCTACATCTTCTATTTTATTTATTAATGCCTGGCGGAAATTCCACTCTTGTGGCATAATGATACCGGCCATAAACGCGCCAAACAAGGCATGAATGCCGATAAGCTCACAGCAATAAGCACTTAGTAAAAGAACAA
>JBQCEX010000522.1:0-7179 GCA_051959855.1 Flavipsychrobacter sp.
CCACATTTGGTTTGCATAAATATGTTATCGCATGCTAACGAAAGGCACAAAATATAATTTCTATAATTTAACTAATATAGTTACCGCACAGCATACCTAATTGAAAATCAATTCAATTATGGCATGTTAAAGAGATTTAACATTAAGTACACAAGTTTTACATACATGTGAATATCTTTTTTCGTTCTTAGCTTGGTTTTTGCTGCATATAGAGCAGTAAAATGATTAGGCAATGTACAAGTTTCAGATAGTACAGGAGAAAGAAGGTGAGTGGAGATTTGAGCTTGATGGTATAACCCTATTATTAGATGGTTTCTTCATTAAGGATGATAAACATTGGATCACCAATCCTCAAAAGGCAATAGCGTTTTTTTATATAGCTAATAATTTATATGGCGTGCTGAACGATATCCGTTCCTGCCCAACTGCAGAAGATCTTTTTGATTCTATGAAGGAACAATATATGATCTTTAGAGGGATAAAAAATCACATATCTGCGGGTAACAACACGCAAAACACAACACAGAATACTGCTGGTCAACAGGAAATGCAACGGATTGCTTAAGACACTATCAATTTTTTATGTTATTCCATAACTTTTTATGAATTAAGCGTATCAGTATTTGCCGCAATTTTGCAGCAAACGAAAACACATGTTTATTGCTCCTCCTGCTCCCGAACAGGATTTCGGTTTTTACAATAACTATATTCAAAAGGCAGGCAAAGATGATCTGCTCACACTGCTGCAGCAAAATTTACAGCAGCTTCAGGAGATGGTCGCTTTCCTAAGCGAAGAGCAGCTGCAATTCAGGTATGCGCCTGACAAATGGAGCATAAAGGAGATATTGGTACATTTAATTGATTCCGAAAGGACATTTAACTACCGTATCATGCGGGCTTCCCGCGATGATAAGGGCGTGATACCTGCGATAAATATTACTGAGTTTGTATTGAGGTCCCATGCCGCTGAACGTACTACTGCCGGTATAATGGAAGAGTTAGAATTGCTGCGTAAGGCCACTATTGTTATGTTCAGGAATATGCATCCTTCAATGCTTGAATTGTCAGCTCCTGCCAGGGATACTATGGTTACCGTAAGGGGCTACGGCTATGCAATGGCCGGGCATATCGTTCATCACCTCGAGATAATTAGAGAACGTTACTTACCTGCCTTAGCTGGCAAACAGACGGTAGCATAAGTGCTACCGGGCATTCCTGCCTGGGCTGAAGCGGTGTCTGAAACGGTAAGCTGTATTTCGTATATAACTGTACAAACTATACTCATCCAGCGATCGTACCATTTGGTAGCTTGGCTTGTATCTTCTTATATATGCCTGCAGGCTGTCTCCCTGTAGCCCTGTAATGTTGCTGATTAGCTTAGGATTAAATTTGTAGTTTACATACTTTTCCTGCTCGGTTGCCTCAAAGTCCTTCTGGAATGCCCATATTTCACGGTTGTGCTTGCTCATGGCGTCAAATGGGTGTTGCATCTTATCTACCACACTCATCTTCGGATAGTTTATTTCCTTGGCATAAAGCTCATGTGTACGGAAGCTATCTGTTTTCCAGTCATTGCCCGCGTATAGCTGCTCTACATTTGGCGACCCCTTCTCCATTATTATTTTAAAATAAGAAGGTACGTAGCTCTGTGGTATTCGTACGCGTACTGTCTTATATCCGTCTTTCTTAAATTCCAGCAATTCTCCCTTGTCCGCAGGAATCACGAATTTGCCTGCTGTGTCGCTGGCAGTTCCCTTATTATTAAATACGTTCGTAATGGTTACTTCTGTCAGTGCGCGTTTATCGTCCATGTTCAGCACTTCACCCTGTATGGTTTGCGCATATGCCGCCTGGCATATTATGTGGAAAACAATGGTAAGAAACAGGTATGTCCGTTTGGGCATAATGGAGCTAAATTACAGCATAGCTTTTTTGTTTCAGCACTTATTTTGTTAAAAACTTAATAAGATGCTGCCGTATCTTTGCGCCGCATGTACGGTATCATTCGCAAGATTCTCTTTAGTATTCAGCCGGAGGAGGTACACCACCTCGTTATGAAGTGGCTCAACAGGGCTTACGCAATAGGTATTTCCAGGCAATGGATGAAAAAGCAATTCACGGTTAGCGCCCCGTCCCTTCAGCGCACATTGTGGGGTATCACTTTCCCTAATCCTGTAGGTTTGGCTGCCGGCTTCGATAAGGATGCTAAATATAGCGATGCGCTTGCCTGTCTTGGTTTTGGTTTTATTGAGATTGGCACTGTTACACCTCGTCCCCAGCCGGGTAATCCTGCTCCACGCCTTTTCCGCCTGCCTGCCGACAAGGCGCTTATCAATAGGATGGGCTTTAACAACGAAGGGGCAGCCGCGGCAGCAGAAAGACTCAGGAAACGTAAAGAAAAGATTGTAATAGGGGGTAATATTGGCAAGAATAAGGATACGGCCAATGAAAATGCGGTAAAAGATTATGAAGCCTCTTTCAGAGCTTTATACGAGGTGGTTGACTACTTTGTCGTGAATGTTAGCAGTCCTAACACACCTGGTCTGCGTGCCTTGCAGGATAAAGGGCCCTTGATGCATATACTCAACAACCTTCAGGCACTTAATATGCAGTTAGGCGCTCCCAAACCAATACTTTTAAAAATAGCTCCTGATCTGACTAACGAACAACTGGACGACATAATTGATATCGTAAACAGCACAGGCATCCAGGGCATAGTAGCCACTAATACCACTATCGACCGCAGTGGCCTGCAAACGCCTAAGGATGAGGTGGAGAAATTAGGTGCAGGTGGGCTAAGTGGTAAACCTGTAAAAAAACGTGCTACAGAAGTGATAAGCTACATTCATAAACACAGCAATGGCAAAATACCTATTATAGCAGTAGGAGGTATATTCACTGCTGCCGATGCGCGCGAAAAGCTGGATGCTGGTGCCTCGCTGGTGCAGGTATATACAGGATTTATTTATGAGGGGCCGGCTATTGCAGCTAATATCTGCAAAGGGTTGCTACAGTAGTTATTTTGCCTGGGCTAGTTTGCCGTGTGTATTACCTGGACGTTGTTTTATCTTTTTCGCATTTGCATTTAGGGCATTGCGTTTCTTCCTTACATATAGTATCAGGCTGCCTGATGCGAGGTATGTGCGTAGTCCCAATCCTATTAATAAACGTGCTATCATCGCCTGGTTTTTATCGGTACTCATTTTGTTGTCAATGGTGATATTGTTGCACAATTTTAGCACCTATACTAAACCCTGTAAAACATATCGTCGGCCTTAACGCCACGTTTATATTCGCTTAACATCTCATTTACAAATGAAAAGGGGGCTTACTTGCGAAGCCCCCCTTGTTTATATGGAATGCAATTGGCTATTGCATTGCATAGTTCCTGCCGGTACCGCCATTATCTTCATGCTCCCGTTCGTGCTTCTTCAGCTTCTTATAGGTAGCTTTATCTACATCTATATACACTTTCTTCACTGCATAGGTTGGATCATCGCCGGCTACTACATGGTCTACCTCTGTGTTTTTTTCGTCTATTAGCAATTTATCTTCTACATATACTGGTTTGTTGTAAGAAACGTCTGTATTCATCATGTCATCACCCTTTGCAGCGCAGCAGCCGCATACTTGGTGTTTATAACGTGCATATACTTTTATCTTCATTTTCACTTCACCATAGTGTGGCGCTACTGTATTCATGCTCACCACAGCCGGGGCTGGTGGGTTGGAATAGTAGAAGGCATTACCACATTCATTCATAAAGTACATATCGCAGCCCATATTGTTTTTAGAGGCTACTTTCCAGCAATCCACATTTTGCATACCGGGTACTACCAATATACTGTACACATAGCTATTGCTGCCATCGCCCAGCATGCCTATAGCGCCAAAAGGTACCTGTGTTTTAGAAATAGATGCGGTAGTAAATTCAGGGTCATTTACGCCATCATACCCCATAGCTGTAAACAGCCCGTTTATTTCAGTACGGTAGCGCGGACTTGTCCCCATCGCCTTTAGTTTGCTATACACGTCATCCTCACTGCTCAGGTGTCTCAGTGGCGGGAATTGCGGGTCTGTGCCCAGCTTGGTAATTGGTTTTGGCGTCTTGTCGTTGGGCACTATAAAGATCTTGTGCTTGTCCGGGCAGCTGTTCTCCGTTTGTGCCTGTGCTGCGGCTAAGGGCAGTGCCAGGCAGGCGAGTATCAATATCTGTTTCATAAAAAGGAGGTTTTGTGGTTTAAATATTTTTGTTTGTCATTTCAAAAGCACTAATAATAAAAACATGCCATTTACTCCTCTTAATTACTGTTGTGAATAGTGATTTTTCCATATGTTTCAGAACTACAATTATTTATAGTGCTTTTAGGTCAATCTTGCCCCTACATATCCTCTTTTTAAATTAAGTTTGCGCCATGAAAAGCGCTTTCATAAAGTTTCTTCCCCTTTTATTGGGGGCATTTCTTATTGTTTCCTGCAAAGGCAAAAAACATGCTGGTTCACAAGACGCCATTTTCGAGCGCCCTGAATTGAAGGATATAACTGAAAAGATCAGCAACGATCCTAAGGATGCTAAGCTCTATTTTCAGCGCGGTAATATTCTGCACCACATGCAGCAGGATTCCCTTGCTTTAAATGATTACGAAAAAGCCGCTTCTCTGGATTCTACCAAAGCCCAATATTTCAGCGCCGTAGGTAATGTCCTCTTCGATCATAAGGATGTAACAGGTTCTGTTAAATGGCTAAAAAAAGCGGTAGCCCTCAATCCGCAGGATCCCACGGCTCATCTCAAGATTGCAAAGCTTTTCGTTATCATACAGGATTATCCTTCCGCTTTTAGCGAAATTAACACGGTCCTCCGTCAGGACGTGTACAACCCTGAAGCGTACTTCCTCAAAGGTTTCATATACCGTGATCTGAAAGACACTGCTAAAGCCATATCAAGCTTCCAGACTGCCATAGATGCAGATCCTAAATATCGCGATGCTATGCTTGAGCTTGGTCAGCTGTACAGCGCTAAGAAAAATCCTATTGCACTGAAGTATTACGACAATGCCTTCAAGCTCGACACTACAGATGTGATGCCGCTATATGCAAAAGGCATGTTCTACCAAAGCCAAAACCAGTTTGAGGAAGCGAAAGCGAGATACAAAGACTGCATCATGCACAACACCCAATATGCCAACGCCTATTTCAGCACAGGCTGGATATTGTTGCAGCAGGACTCAGTAGAGAAAGCCTGGCGCCAGTTTGATCTCGTTACCAAGATAGAACCCAACAATGCTGACGCATATTACAATCGCGGCCTTTGCAGTGAAATGATGAACAAGAAAACTGAAGCGATTGCCGATTACAAACAGGCGCTTGTGTTCGATAAAAACTATGCAGAGGCAAAAACTGCCCTGCAACGTTTAGGCGCTAAATAACAATAAACTATTTTACACAACATATATTATAATGACAAAGCATAATTCTCCCATCATAGCACCTTCCATGCTTTCTGCCGATTTTCTCAATCTGGAGAAAGATATAGAAATGGTAAACAAAAGCGAGGCTGACTGGTTCCACCTCGATGTCATGGACGGCCGCTTCGTGCCCAACATCAGTTACGGTATGCCCATCATAGCAACTATGAAGAAGAAGGCCACCAAGACTTTCGACGTGCACTTGATGATAGTAGAGCCCGACAAATATTTCGAAGACTTTGCAAAAGCTGGTGCCAACATCCTCACTGTTCACTACGAGGCTTGCACACACCTGCATCGCAGCCTGCAAGCTATCAAGGCGCTGGGCATGAAGGCAGGCGTAGCCATCAATCCGCACACTCCTGTATCTGTGCTCACAGACTTGATAAATGATATTGATCTCGTCCTCATCATGAGCGTTAACCCTGGCTTCGGTGGTCAGAAGTTCATCGAGCGCACTTATCACAAAGTGAAAGAAATGAAGGCGATCATCCAAAGCCACAATGCGGATACACTGATAGAAGTTGACGGCGGTGTTACCTTAGATAATGCCCCGGCCATACTAAAAGCCGGTGCCGATGCTTTGGTTGCAGGAAATACCGTATTTTCATCTTCAAACCCCCTCGAAACCATTTCGAAATTAAAGGGGCTTGAAAAATAAATATCCATAATCCACGTTGTTGAGGTATGTTCCAAAAGTATCTGAGCCTTACTATCACATTACTGTTTCTTAGCTTTTGGGCATACGCACAGCAGGCCACCATCACGGGTATCGTAAAGGATGAGCAGGGCCACCCGCTCGATCAGGTTACCGTTGCCGTCGTGGCATCCAGCATTGCTACAGCTACCAATGCATCGGGTTATTACAATCTGCAGGTACCTGCAGGCAAGAACATTACGGTGGTTTTCAACTTCGTTGGCTATACGCCGCAAGGCAAACGTGTCAATCTCAATGCCGGTGAAAATCGCACCTGGGATATCGTGCTCAAGCAAAAGGAGAATACCCTTGGCGAGGTAACCATTAAAGACCAGCGCAAGCGCGAAGAGGCAGGCAGCACTTACATCGATGTTGCCAAGCTCAACATAGCACCCAGCACCGTGGGTGGGGTAGAAGGGCTTATCAAAACCATCGTCGGCTCAAACAACGAGCTCACCTCCCAATACAGCGTGCGCGGAGGCAATTACGATGAAAACCTCGTCTATGTCAACGACTTCGAGATATATCGTCCTTTTCTCGTGCGTGCAGGCCAGCAGGAAGGTCTCAGCTTTGTCAATCCCGATCTTGTTTCTACCGTAAATTTCTCCGTAGGCGGCTTCCAGGCCAAGTATGGCGATAAAATGTCCAGCGTGCTGGATGTTAGCTATAAGCGCCCCACCGAGTTCGCAGGCTCTATCACCGCCAGCCTCTTAGGCGCTGCCTTACACCTGGAGGGTGCTTCAAAAAATAAAAAGCTCACTTACCTCATAGGCGCACGTCAAAAGAGTAATCAATACCTCCTACAGTCACAGCCTACCAAGGGCATCTACAATCCATCGTTTACCGATGTGCAGGCCCTTGTCAATTATAGGTTCAATGATAAATGGGAGATCGAGGCTATAGGCAACTACGCCCGCAACCGCTTCACCTTCATCCCTGAGTCGCAAACCACTACTTTCGGTGTCATCAACCAGGCCTATCAGTTACAGGTATTTTACGATGGCGCCGAGCTCGATC